>JAOZUP010000289.1 GCA_029938595.1 Thermoanaerobaculales bacterium
CTCACGATCCCGACGAAGCAGGAGCACTTGCCGACCGGGTGGCGATCCTCGAGGAAGGTACCCTGAGCCAGATCGGACCGAAAGAGACGCTGGCGCCAGAGCCAGGCGGTTCCTTTGCGGAAGCATTCGTCCGCAGGCTCTCGGGCTAGGCCTGCAGCAACTCCAGCCTGCGCTGGGCCTCTCGTTTGCCGATGCCCCGGATCTCTGCCCACGCAGCGAGTCGTTCAGCCCTGGGCTTCGACTTCCCACTCTCCCAGCTATAGATCGTAAGACTTGAAACGCCGACCAGGGCGCCATAGTTCTTCGCGGACAAACCAAGACGCTGACGATCAGCCTTAACCCATTTGGGCGAAAAGCGTATGGCCTTGGCTTCGGTTTTCTTGGGCACAACGTCAAGACGTCGTTTCTCCTCCTTCTCCAAAGAACGCACTTTTCGCTGGAGGGCGGCGACTTCTCTCTTGAGTGCCGCCACGGAGCGGCGCAACTCCGCGTTGGTCTTCTTGAGAGGGCCGACCTCTTGGCGGACCTCCTTGCGCGCCAGACGACTGATCTCGTTACGAAGAACCGAAGCAATGTTTGGCATGTGGGTTCCTTTCCCCTATCGGCGCTGATCTAGTGTACCCCCGTCACATCCGGGATGGTATTCGGTCGCTGATGGTACCAAATACTACGCCGTCCGGCTTGGTTTGAAACGGTGCATAAATTTTTTTCCTTCTAGAACGCCGTTAGGTTACGTTGGCTACTGATGTTTGTTGGCGCTGATAGGCCGCCTGCGTGATTCAGGCTCTTGTTTCTGCAAGGACGTGGGGGTTACTCGCACACTGCGCGCGCGGCACCCACCGCTGGCCCCGGCGTGGTCGAGTTCCCCCTTTCGCACCAACAACTTACGCTCACTCAGAATCCTATTCCTCGGCGCCGCTCTCCCCATCTCCACCATCGTCGTCGCCCAAATTTAACCCCCACGGCGGGAGGTCGGTGCTCTTTTCTTTGACGAAGTGATCCATCCAGCGCATCAGACGGCGGGCGTAATCGTCCCGCGCCGCGGCGCGGCGGTTGCCGTGGCCTTCTCCGGGGTAGCGCACATAGCGCACCGGCGTCTTGCCGATCAGCTTGAGAGCGCGGTAGAGCTGCAGGCTCTGCGAGGGATGGACCCTCTTGTCGGCCGTCCCTCCGGCGATCAGGAGGGGAGTCCTTCCCTTTTCGACCCAGAAGATGGGGCTGCGTTCGAGGCTGAACTGCAAGTTCGTGAAGGGCTGGTACTGGGAGTGGACCATGATCTCCTCGAGCGGGATCTCGGTCGTCATTCCCTTGCTGAGCTTGTTGCTGATGCCGACGAACATCACCCCGGCGCGGAAGTGCTCCGTGTAGCGAGTCGCCAGCCAGGCGGTCGCATAACCGCCGTAGGACCCACCGGTGACTCCAGCCCGGTCGGCGTCGACGATGTCCCGGTCGACCAGCGCATCGAGGGCGTCGATCAGATCGTCGAACTCCTTGCCGGCGGCGTCGTGCTGACCCATCTTCGAAAACGCGACGCCGCGTCCCGTGCTCCCGCGGTAGTTCGGGAAGAACACCGCGTACCCCTGGCTGGCCGCTAGCTGCCCTGGAGCTGAGTAGCTGGTGAGCCAGCCGTTGCTCCGGTGGCCTTCAGGGCCGCCATGGACCGCCATGATCAACGGCAGCGGCCCACGCGTCGCCGCGTTGGCGGGTCGAATCAACAGACCCTCGAGCTCGACCCCGTCTCGCGCCTGCCACTGGAAAACCTCTTGATGCTCGAGCGAGACGTCGCTGAGCCATGGGTTGCCGTCGGTCAGGCGAAGACCGACCGGCTGTCCGAAATTGAAGACGTAGACCTCGTTCGGGTGGCTCGGTGTGTTGCCGGTGAACGCTGCACGCATCCCGTCCCGGGACAAGCTCAGACCGCCCATGATCGGCACCCGCAGACCGGCCTGCTCGTTTCCGGAGACCAGGTGAGTCCGCACCCGCAGACCTCCGAGATCGACCTCACCGAGGCGAGTCTCGACGCCCTCGGCAACGACAAAGATCAGGGTGTTCGAGTCCCGCCACGCAAAGCGACTGATGTGCGCCTCGAGGTCCGGCATGAGGTCCTCGAGCACCCCACCAGCGGCGGGCGCCACCATCAACCGGCCGGCGGCCGGATCGTTGGGATCGGCGGCGGAGATCATGGCGATCGTGGCCCCGTCGGGGCTGAACTGGAATTCTCCCAGCTTGCCCGGGTTGGCAAACCGTGCCTTGACTTCTCCGGTGGCCGCATCGATGACGGTCACCTTGCGCAGCATGTATTTGTCGTCGATCAAGGGACGCGGTGCCAAATCGACCGCCAGCAATGTCGAGTCGGGGCTCCAACGCACGTTGAACACGGAGCCCTCGAGCTCGAGGGCCTTCGGCTCCTCGGGCTCCTCCTCGGGCTTCGAGGGATCGGGAATGACCATCGCAGGGGCCGGCATCGGCGCCACCCACACCTGTTTTGGAAGCCAGTCCTCCTCGAAGACCTCCTGCGAGTAGCCCTTCTCCTCGGCTTTCTCGCGCTTCTCACAAGGCGCCTGGTCAGCGACAAAGGCAATCCTCGTCCCATCCGGTGAAACCTGATAATCGGAAATTGCCGTGTCAAAAGCGATCAACTGGCGCGATTCCCCACCTCCAATAGGGATCGACCACAGCGTGGTGTGCTCGTCGTCGCCCCTTTTCGCGAGGTAGGTGATCCGGGTGCCGTCTGGGGTGAACCGAGCCCCCGAAACCTTGACCTGGCCACCGACGAAGACGCGGTCCACGCCGTCGGGAACCGACACCACCCGCAGCTCCCGCCACGCCGAACCATCGGGGTCGTCCCCCGGTCGCCGCGGGACGTTGAGGGTGTAAGCCACCACCGAACCGTCGGGGGAGACGTCCACACTTGCAACCGATCTGACGGCTGCGAGTTGCTCGAAGGTCAGGCCCCCGCTCTCCGCTGAAGCGGCTGCTCCCACAGCAAGCATCGCACCGATCACACACACCATGAAAAAATTGAGAAGCTCCCGGCGGCCAATCTTCAACATCATGCTTCCTCCTGCGACAGGTTACTGTCGAACAACACATTTTAGACCAGAAACCAAAGTGCCGTAGTTCTTTAGAAATGCTAGTAGTTCGATCAGGACAGGCAAATAACTCGAGAACTGCGGACCTGCACCCATGAAACGTAGCACCCAAGGCGGTGCTATGGTTTCCACAGCCTGCAATACCGTATGAACCGATTCGCAAGGAGATACCATGCCGAAAACCATCATCCATATT
Organism: Thermoanaerobaculales bacterium; assembly: GCA_029938595.1. Classification (GTDB taxonomy): domain Bacteria; phylum Acidobacteriota; class Thermoanaerobaculia; order Thermoanaerobaculales; family Sulfomarinibacteraceae; genus Sulfomarinibacter. The sequence continues at coordinate 3,289 of JAOZUP010000289.1, forward strand.
GCCCTGGCCGCCGTCGTGATCGCCCTGGTGATCTGCACCGGCCCCGTTTCGTCTGAAGAGGTCCGCACCCAGGACAGCGGCGCCGCTATGAAACCACCGGCCAGGACGCCCTTCCTCGTCGACGGGAAGATGCCCCATCTGACGGGCATCCTCAAGCAACACTGGGACGACCCCGAGCTTTTGCTGACACCCGAACAGAAGGTGGTCCTCCTCAACATACGAAAGAGCACCATGTCCGCGGTGATGGGCCTCGCAGGAGAGCTCGATCAGCTGGAATCATCGCTCGCGGAACAGGCCATGGCCGCCACCCCACCCGACCAGCTGGCCCCACTCGTCGCCAAGATCAGCGACCTCAAGACCGAGGCCACCATGGTCCACCTGAGGTGTATCCACGACACGATGGAGGTCCTCGACGATCGGCAGCTGGCCACTCTCTTGGAATTGTCGGGGACTCCGTAGGCGCAACCGGGCGTGGGTGCCTTTATTGATGCTCTCGCTCGGCACCATCGCCCGCCGGTTCCAGTCTGTCCATCACCCAGTCATCCACCACCTCGGCGGCCTGATTGATGGCGCGAATGCTGCCATAGGTTAGCCACAGCACACCGTCGTGGATGCTATGTACAATCCTGGTGGGCCCGGCAATGGGTGTGATGGACTCGAGCACTTGAAACGGCTTTTCGGCCGCATGGCGGTGGTGCTTCTCCACAAAGTTCGCGCCGCGCTCCACGCTATCGTGAATTAGGCGCTTGAATCCCCTGAGACGCTTCCAGTCCTCTCTATCCATCTTCCGTCACCCAGCGTTCGATGTGTTCGTAGACAATTTGGTGCCGGGCCAGGGCCAGGTGGTCCAGCCCCGGTATCACCTGCACATCGGATCCACCCGGCGCGCCGGGCTGGGAGCCGTGCGCTCGGCCGGCGGCACTTTCCTCCCGCACAATAGCGTCCCCGAGCGCCCCCGCCCCCGCCAGCGCCTGACCTACGACGAGATGGTGGCGCGCAGTGGCCAGCCAGGGGATGGGTATGCGGCGATCATTCATGAGTTCGTCCGGGTCGCAGTCGAGCCAGTCCTGTTCGACCAGGTTGCCGAAGCGAAGATCCTTCACCCCGGAGCTGCGGGTATTCAGTAGGTCGCTGACGACACGGGTGGCCGTGGTGTCAAAACGGTCCAACACATTGGTCGCCACGTTGGTGGCTTTCTCCAACGGCGCTCCCATGTGGGGTGAGCCCAGGTAGACCACGTGACGCACCCGCGATACCCAGTCATGGCCTCGTTCAACCCCCTGGTGACAGGCGCTGCGAATGACCAACCCGCCAACGCTGTGCCCGATGAGCAGCAGCTCCGTAACGGCTGCGTCGTGGAGCGCGCAGAATCGCTCCAGGAGACCGGCCAACTGCTTGCCGTTGTTGGAAATGCGCAGCCCCGTATTGAATCGCAGGTACAGAGTCATGTAACCGCGGCGCCGCTCCAACAACTCACCGTAACCGCCTCCCTCATGGGGCGCGGGAAAGTTCCACAGCGACTCGTTGCAACCGAGCCCGTGCACCAGCACGCAGACCTTGCCCGTCGGGGGCGCCTCGAAATCCTCTGGGGATACCGGTCGGTTGTCCCGGTAGAACGCCATCGGCTGCTGGAGCCCGTTGTCGGTCTGTGAGAGATAGTCGCCAAACCAGCCATTGAGCGCGCTGATGGCGTGCTCCACCATCCCCGGTCCACGCTTGCCTTCGCTGTCGCCTTGCCCCGCCATGGGCGCAGGCTACCACATGGACACAGAGACGCCGGTGACCGCGGGTTCTGAGAACACGTCACCGATGTCTGCATTGAGTCGAGCCTCTTGCAATAACCGGATAACTGTCATCCTGTGCCTTTCAGGGCCTTTCGGGCCGACAATACGGGCGACGACAACGGGGAATCCTGCAGCGTCTTGCGCACCAGCAGCGAGACTGAAGGTGGGCCAAGGCCCACCCTACGGGCCGGCGCAAAATGTAGGTCCGATGTAGGGTGGGCTTCAGCCCACCTTCAGGGTCCTTCTCGTTTTTTTGGTGATTCGGAAAGCGATGTCATTGGAAGCGAGTGGAGGCCGCAGGCCGGAACGAGTCGGAGGATCCCCCGAAGTAGGAGAATGCCGATATATCAAGCTTATTCCCTGCTTCGGGGGATCCGACTCGGTCGTCGAACTCCCTCGCTTCCAATGACATAGGCAGGACTGTCAGTCTGAGGGGGGAAACCCCGTCAGCTCGCTATCGGTTTCGCTATCGGTATCGCTATCGAATGGCCGGATTGGCACGGGGAGCATCGATAGCG
>JAOZUP010000290.1 GCA_029938595.1 Thermoanaerobaculales bacterium
TGTTCGGGGTGCCGGTGTTGCGATCGGCGAACCCTGAGGAGACGGCGGATCTGATTCTCTATGCCGCGCGGCAGCTGCACAGACAGGTGACCCTTCCGCCCAGACGGATGGGCGCCAAGGGCGGTTCCATTCGGAGAAGCCAGCTTCTTCTGCTCCAGGCCGTTCCCATGGTCGGCCCGCTGCGGGCGGAGGCTCTCCTCCAAACCCTGGGTGCGCCGTCACAGATCGCGAACGCGGACGCCGATATCCTCGCGGAGGTCAACGGAGTCGGGCCGGCGATCGCCGCAAGCATTCACCGGGTGATGCACCAGGACGCCGGCGAAAATGCTGAGCCCCCAGGGTGCGATCGATCACGACCTCACAAAATGAACGAGTCAGCGACGTTGTGAGGTTGTGGTGAGTGACACCGCGTACGCGTACGCGTCACTCCCCGGACTCGCCGCGGTTTTCGGTCTCCGGCACATCGAATGCCACCGGCGGCGGCACGCCCTCCCTCATTGTGTCCTCGAGCAGCTCTCTTGCCCGGCGCCGCGCGCCCTCGACGAGACGCCGGCTCGTCTTCGGATAGCCTTCGCCGGCCGCCGGGGGCGCCTCCCATTCCTCGTTGCGCAGGTACACGGTCTGGGTCGGGAATGCGAACTCGACTCCGAGATCGGCGGCAAGCCGCAGGATATCTACCCCCAACCGGTGGCGTTCGCGCAGCTCGGTCGCCCAGTCAGGGGCCTTGAAGAACATGTAGAGCATGATGTTCAGGCTCGCGTCACCGAAGTCGTTGAAGTACACGTGAAAGTAGTTCTTGCGGGTGTAGGGATGGCGGCGGATGAGCTCGCGCACACCCTCGCAGAAGGCATCGATCTTCTCGGGCGGCGTGTCGTAGGTCAGCGCGAGCGTGGTCGTCCACCGCCGGTAGGCGCGGTCGCCGAGGTTGTCGACCGAGGCCTTGATGAGGTTCGAGTTGGGCAAGGAGATCAGCGAGTCGTAGAAGGTCCGGATCCTGGTGGAGCGAAAACCGACCTCTTCCACGGTGCCCTCGACGTCGCCTACCACCACCCAGTCGCCGACCTGGAACGGCCGGTCGATGAGCACGGTCAGCGAACCGAAGAGGTTGCTCAACGTATCCTGGGCGGCGAGCGCCAGCGCCAGACCGCCGAGCCCGAGGCCCGCAACCAGCGCGGTGATGTCCTGTCCGACGGTCTCCGCCACGAGCACCAGACCAATCGCGACCACGAACACCTTGAGCGACTTCCTGACCAGCGGCACCAACAAATTGTCGAACCGGGTCTCGGTGCGCTCCGAGCGGCGCTCGACCACGCTCGCGAGCAGATCCACCAGACGGTATGCGACCACCACCGCCACCACGATTGCCACCACGCGCACCGCACGGTAGTAGAGGCCGAGCACGGTCACCGGAAGACCGAGCCAGAAAATCCCGAGACCCCATACCAGAAGCGCGACCAGCGCCCCCAGCGGGCCCATCGTCCTCACCAGGATGTCCGGGTCGAAACCGCTCGCCCGCCGATCGAGGAATCGTTTTGCCGCCCGGGTGGCGAGAAACACGAACGCCCGTCCGGCGACAACGCCCGCCAGGATGATGACGATCAGCCCCAGCCACTGCCACCCCTCGAGAAAGACGACCTTGGATCGCAGGGCGGGCGGCATCGCGCCGCGAAACCGGGTTGCGAGCGACACCGCGCTCGGCGCCTCGCGTTCGACGCCCTCGACGACGTCGCGGCCCTCGAGGGCGCGGTACAGGTTATCGAGACCGGCGACGGTGGCCCCGGTAAACAACCACTCGCCGCTCTCCGTCCGGTCGATCACGATCTCGCCCTCATTACGTCGCAGAAAGACGTACGGCGGGCCCTGTGAATCGCCCGGAATCTCCTCGAACCGGACGAGGCGGGATCGGTCGATGACCTGTTTCAGCGTGCCGGCCAGCTCGCGGCCTTTGAGCTGACGCACCTCGGCCGGCAGCGTGGCGAGATCGAGACAGGCCGCGGCCGTCGCCAACTCGGGCCCGCCGTCGACGTAGAAGGCCTCGAGGAAGGTGCGCATGGTGGCCCGCGGCGAGGTGTGGGCGGCCGACACCGGCGCGAGATCGAGAGTCACTTCGGGGAGATCCTGCGCGACGACCGTGCCCGAAAACATGAGGACGGCCGCCGCGAACGTACGTGAATGACGCATTCCGAGCACCTCCGAACGGGCCGATGGTATCAAGGTCGGCCGGGCGGTTCCCCTGTCTCCCACACCGTGTGAGTGGGTGCCCGGCACCTTTCCGTAACTGGCAGTGACATGGACCCCACAGTGGCCGCTGCTATATGGACCCCGGCTTGAGCCACGAGAGCCCTCGGCGCAAAGCATCCGCACCGTTCGACGGCGCCCACTCACCGTGGGCGATGACGAGCTTGTCCGGGCCCCAGGCGAGTGCCGTTTCCAATGCCCGCCGCGCCCGTGTGCGGGGAATGAACGAGGCTCGCCACTCGCGCGGCGTGCTGCCGCCAGCACCCACCAGCCCGTCGAGCCGCATCAGCCAGCCCTTCCAGCCCGTCTGGTGGGCAGGGTCGTGGCGTTGGACAAGGTCGCACACAAGACAGGTAGAGGATGCACGGTGATAGAAAACGACCTCGTCCAAAAACGGGCTGCCGCGAAAAACAACCTGGTCGATCTGACCCTCCCACACAGCCGGTGGGTGATCATCAAGCTCCGCCACAAATTGGAGGTCCGGCCGTTTCTTCGTCAGACCGGGCGACGCATAGATCTCGGCCTCCGGCCACCTCGCGGCCCACTCGCCCAGGAAGAGATGGTGGATCTTGTTCGGAGACACCAGATGTCGCACCGCACCGAGAGACTCGACCTCGGCGGCAAGCTCGCCACTGAGACCAACCGGCGACCACACCCATAGGTCGCCGCCCCCCAGCCGCACCACCGCCATCCGGGTGGGATAAGGAAAACCATAGAAGGACACCGTCGGTCCATCCGCAATCCAGATCTCATCGCCAATATTCTGGAGGGCCATGCTGCGCATCTAGTCGATCGTGATGTTGCCCAAGTCCAGGTCGCCGGTGGAGACGTTGACTTCGCGCTTGACCTTCTTCTTGCCCTTCATCTTGAAGACCATAGAGTAACTCCCGGGCGGAACCGAGGTCATGTGAAAGGCGCCTTCGGCGTCCGACACCGTCTTCTGGTTGACACCACCTCCAGACAACGTGATGAGCACTCCCGACAATGCGCTACCGTCGATGTCGACCGTTACCCCGGACACCTCGTGACTCGCAGCGGGAGATTCCTCATCTCCTCGCACCATGACGCCTTCAGATGCTCCCGCCACCGAAACCACCGACAGGACAAAGACAAGCACCATCACCACTCGGAACATGCGGTATTCACACACGGATGTTTTCATTCTTTCTTACCCCCTTAATCCAAGACAAAGTAGCACGACACTCGCGAGTGTTTGACCGGCACCAGGGTTGTCGTCCGCGGTTCCTTGGAAAACAACCCCTCACCTACATCGAGCACCGGCTCGATCAGTTCGGGTTTCTCGTCGGCAACGGATTGGAGGTCGAGCGACAGCATTTTCGAACCGTCGTCGGGGTCGAGATCCACCAGGCGCGTCTCGAGCTCGAGATCGACTCGATCGAGCACGAGGTGCCCGCCGACGCCATTGCCGGCCATCCATACAACCTCGCCTTCACCCGGCTCTACGACTCGGACGGGGACCTCACGGATCTCGTGGAAAACCCAGTCGTTGCCGAGGGTCCCGCCTCAGCCTTCACGACGCTGGCAGAGATCGAGACGTTAGCTCCGGGCGAACTCGCGGGCCGGATCGCCGTGCTCGATTACGCCCTCATCGACAAGGTGCTGATGGGCACAACCGAGGCATTCAACCGGTTGCAACCGATCTTCGAGGCTTCGCCGGCGGGTCTGGTCGCGGTGACCAGCGATTCGTTGACGGTGGGCGAGAGCCACGGTTCGTTTGCCCTTGACTCCAGCGTCCTGAGCTACATCCAACAAAGCCCTCCTATCCCGGTGTTGGTAGTGCGGATCGAGGACATGGGCGCAGCCGGCATCCACACGATGGGGGATCTGCAGGCAATCTCCAGCGCCCGTCTGACCTGGGACACGGACATCGTCTCACCCGGCGAGTCGGGCAATGTGATCGCACGCATACCCGGCATGGACACTTCGCGGGCAACTATTCTCTCGGCCCACCTTGACTCACCGAACTGTCCAGGCGCGCTCGACAACGGCTCGGGTTCGGCCTCGCTGCTCGAGGTCGCGCGGGTGCTCGATCGCAGCCGGACGGTACCGCCGGTGGATGTCTATCTGGTGTGGTTTGGATGTCACGAGAAGGGGGTCTTCGGCTCCGCCCACTTTGCCGCCACCCACCAGGACCTGCTCGACCGGACCCTCGGAATGATCGAGCTCGACGCCATGGCTCGACCGTTGAATGGGCTCGATGATCCCGTCAATCTCGAGTCGTGGTCCTACGCCCGCCTCGGCGAAAACACCCTGCCGCTCCCCGAGTTCCTGCAGGATGAGGCCGGCGAACGGAGCATCGACGTGCTGACTTGGGACTTCCATTGGCTGCTGTCAGACATCTCCGGATTCGTGCCTTACGACGTGCCTAACGCCCTTCTCGACAACCTCGACATGCCGGCGATCGACGAGCTCGGATCGGCCCACTACATCGCTCATTGGCACACGCCCAACGACACGATCGAGCACGCGCACGTCGAGGCGGAGCAGTTCGAGCGGCTCACGCGGGTGATGCTTTCTGCGGCGCTCGACACCGGCGCTCAACAGCCAAATCTTCGGGTAACGCCGCCGCCAACCGGTCGGGCGGTGTTCGTCGGCAGCCACACCGAGGCGGTGCACATGGCACCGTTTCTCTTCACCGATCTCGGCACTATTCTCGCGTGGGAGGGCCTCGACCTCGACCTCGTGCCCTACGGTGAACCTCTGACGGCGGCGGCCCTCGAGGAAGCCGATCTGGTAGTGGTCCTGCCGGTTCACGACTATCCCAACGAGCACGCCAACGCCGACCTTTACGACGAGGAGTGGGCTGCCGCAGAGGTCTCAGTGTTGGTCGACTATGTCGAGAATGGGGGGCTGCTTGTTCTGACCAACAGCGCGACCCGTCTCGGGCCGTTTGCGTATCCAAGGGAATCGAACGAGGACCTGAGCGACATCAACGCAGCCTCGGAGTTCGGGTTGGAGTATCTCGAACCCATCGATTCGTCGGAGGCCGTGGTCGTCGGCGAGCATGATCTCGTGGACGGCGTCGACAGGCTGGCGATGGTGCCCGGAAACGGCGTTGCGTTGAGCGCAGTCAGTGTCGACGACCAAACTCTCGCACTGGCAGATGACGCCTTGGTCGCAGTACTTGTTGCGCACGGAGAGGCCGGCGGCGAAATCGTCGCTCTCGGTGATATCGGGATGCTGGTCAGCCAGGGCGGTGAGCCCAGCAACTTCCAGTTCTGGCAGAATCTCGCGCAGTACGCCGCCTCTCGCTGACGCGCCGGCCTACCCTGCATTTCTCACCAGCTTCCAGCTACGGCCGCCGATGCACCACACCCAGCGGTGTTTT
>JAOZUP010000022.1 GCA_029938595.1 Thermoanaerobaculales bacterium
ATTCAGTTCCAGTGCCGGAGCTCAGGCCACTGCTCGGCGAGGGAGGGTAACAGATCACGGCAGAGCAGGATCGGCCCGTTCTCCTCGGCCATTCCCCACCGGTTGTGGTGTTCGCCCACAACCTCCACCGAGCCGCAGCGTCCCTCGAGCCACTCGGGTTCCCACTGCAACCAGATCAACGTGTCTCCGCGGAAGTCGCCCGGTCCCCACATCGAGTGGGTCTGGTGGGCGCAGATGGCGGGCGGCAGCCCGTGCTGCGGACCGAAGAGGTTGATCGCACCGGCCTCACCGTAGTTGCCGGCGAAGATCCCGGTCCGCGAGCGTTCGTCCTCGGGCAGCGCCCAGTAAATCTCGGCCACCTCCTCGACGAGCTCAGGCCATCCAAACTGATCGCCCCACAACTGAGGAAGAGGTCCGACGTGGGCGACCTCGGATCTTGGGGGATCGAGCCCGAGCTTGTGTTGATAGGCCACCTGGTCTGCCGGAGAGAGCAGCGGCAAAGCAAGCGGGGCGAGGATGGCGCCCGACAGAACCAACCACCCCGCGATCGAATAGCGAACAGCAACTCGGGCGCACGATCCCGAGATACGGGTGCTCCACATCTCGATCGCAACCCCTCCTGCCGCGAGCAACATCGGGTAGGCCGGCGCCAGGTAGTAGTCCTTGGCGTGCAGCACCATGAAGAGCACGAACAGCGACGCGTAGATCCAACCGATGGCCCGGAAGGCCCGTCCGTGGCCGACAAGAAGGAACCACAGACCTACCAGCCACACCGGGAGGTTGCCCGGGTGCATCATCAGCATTTGCTGGAGGAGAAACGGGATTGGCGCGAGCTTGACGTTCTTGCCGATGGCACGGACGCTCTGCAGGTCCTCAATGGTCGGGAATCCGTTCTGCCACTGCCAAATAAGGTTGGGCAGAAAGATCGCCAGCGCCACCGCGGCGCCGAGCCAGATCCAGGGTCGCGCGAGCTCACGGCGGAGCGGTGTTGCAACGACCGCGACCGCGACGGCGGCCCCGAAGAAGAGGGTCGAGTGCTTGTTTTCGAGCCCGAGACCGGCTAGGACCCCAAATAATATCCAGAGACGTGGATCGCCGCCGCGAATGATGCGGATCAAGATCAGGACGCAGCCCATCCAAAAGAGCGGTTCGAACGCATTCATCGACAGGATGCTGTCGACCATCAGGTGAACCGGGGCGATGATGATCCCGAGACCGGCGAGAGTCTGGGCAAACGCGCCGCCGCCGAGCTGTCTCGCCAGAAGGACGGTCAATGTCACCATGGCAGCCCCCGCAAACATCGACAGCACCCTCAACGAAGGCAACGAGCCGCCGAGCAGCAGCGCGATCTTTGCGTACGCCGCGACCAGCGGCGCACAATCCACATACCCCCAGTCCAAGTGGCGCGCGCAGTCAAGGAAATAGAGCTCGTCGCGGAAGTAGCCGTACCGGAAAAGACCGGGAACGTGGAGGAGCATCTTGGCCGCCACCAGGCTGAAAAGGACGGTGTTGGAGAGAGCAGGAAGAGGTGGCAGCAGGTCGGTCTTGTCGATCGAGGTGTCGTACTGCACTGTTTTCTCCTAGAATGACTGGAGACATGGTACCCGATCAGCCAACACTGCGTGACGATCATCTGTGTCCGAACTGTCAGGCGACGCTGAACGGCCCCTACTGCTCCTCCTGCGGTCAGCGCCAGATCGATCTCGACCAGCCGTTCCGCGAGCTCGCCGACGAGGCGATGGAGTCGTTCCTTTCGTTCCACCTTCACAGCTTCGCCTTCCTAGCCCTTCTCATCGGCCTGTTGATCGATCTGGCGATGCGAGTGGGAGAGGGCGAGGGTCTGGGCAACGGCTTTTCGGTTCTGGTGATCGCGGTTTACAGCTTCCTCGCCCTGCGCCGCGTCTACGGTCACGGCCGATTTCTAACCGTGGTCAAGATGGCGGCCCTGTTGATCGGCTATCTCGTGGCGCTCATTGCAACCACGATCCTGACCCTCGCGTTGACGGCGGTAACGGTTTACGCCTGTTACGGGGTGGGTGGGCGGATGTGGATGCTCGGCGCCAGATGCCAGATGCTAGATGCGGCGGTAGGTAGGCGGGCGGATCTGGTATCCGGCATCTGGTATCCGGTATCCGGTGGTGGGCGCTAGCCCGCGTCAGCCTGCCACATCTGGGCGAGGATCGTGTCCGAGTGGGCGCTGTCGATCGAAATGAAGGCAACCCCGACGTCGGTCGAGCCGTCTTCGGCCGGTTTTTCCCACACCACCCTGCCGGTCGCCTCGACGACCTCGTTGTCGATGGTGATCTTGAGCCGCAGGTACGAGTCCACCCCAAGCGGTTCGACGCTGGAGATCATGAGACCGCCGAGCCCGATCTGGCGGGCTGTCGCCATCTCCTGCTGCTCGGCCGGCCCGATGCGGTGGATCATCACCACGTTTTCCGTCGGGATCCTGGGAAACTGTCGTCGCGTGGGGGTGAGTTCGTCCTCGATCATTTCCAATCCTTCACCCACTATTGTACCCCGTCGCAAATTCGGAATTCGGAATTCGGAATTCGGAATTCCAGTCGCGCCGACAAGCGACTGAATTCGTTGCTGTTAACACTCGATGATCCGCCGTTGACGGCTTGCGCACGCAAGGCGGGCGGGAGGCATTCCGAATTCCGAATTCCGAACTCATCCAGTGGGGCTGTCCTCGACCACGAGTCCGTCGCGGATCTCGACCATACGATTGGCTCGGCCGGCGAGGGCGGTGTCGTGGGTCACCACGATCAGCGTGCTGCCCTGATTCCACAGCTCCTGCAGAGCCCCCATGACGTCGGTTCCCGAGCCGGTGTCGAGGTTGCCGGTGGGCTCGTCGGCAAGCACGATGTCGGGCTCCATCGCCAGCGCACGTGCAATCGCCACCCGCTGCATCTGGCCGCCGGAGAGCTCGGTCGGCCTGTGCTCCACGCGATCGGCGAGACCCACCGCATCGAGCCGCGCGAGGGCGCGTCGGCGACGCTCGCGCCGCCCGACGCCGCCGAAGAGCAACGGCATCTCTACGTTCTCGAGCGCCGTGAGCTGGGGCAGCAGGTTGAAGTTCTGGAAAACGAAGCCCACTCGCCGGTTGCGGATATCGGCTAACTGATCACGGTCAAGGCCGGCCACCGCTTCACCACTCAGGCGGTACTCGCCGCCCGTCGGTGTGTCGAGACAGCCCAGGAGATTCAGGAGCGTCGATTTCCCCGAGCCCGAGGGCCCAACGACTGCCACAAACTCGCCGTTCCGCACCTTCAGATCAATTCCGCGGAGGGCCTCGACCTGGATCTTGCCGGTGTCGTATACCTTGGTGATCGACCGCATATCAATGATGTGCCCGTTCGACTCCGCAATGTTTTTCTTCTTCGATGGCCAGTTCATAGCTCACTCCGTGTTCCGTGCCTGGGGGCCGGGGGGGCGGAAATTCCTCATTCCTAATTCCTAATTCCTAATTCCTAATTCGTCACTCATAACGCAACGTCTCAGCAGGATCGACTGTGGCCGCCCGCCGGGCGGGGAAATAGCCGGCGAGAATGCCTATGCCACCGAGAATCGCCGCCGTGGCGGCCGCGATCTGCCACGACAGGGTTGGCTTGCCGAGGAACTCTAGAGCCTGATTGCCCTCCACCGGGATCAGGCCGAGCAGGAGGATGATCACAACCGCGATGGCCAGACCCATCGCACCACCCACCAGTGTGTAGGAAAGTCCCTGCAGCACGAACGGTCCGGTCACCCACCCTCGGCGAGCGCCGAGCGCCATCTGCACCCCGATCTCGCGGGTCTTCTCCTTGACCACTGCGTACATGATGTTGGCAACCCCGATGCCGCCGATCAGCAGGGTCAGGACGCCGATGATGCCGAGGAAGATTTGCATGCCGGTCATGATGTTGCTCATCACGCGCGCACCCTCGACGGTGTCCCACACTCCTGTTACCTGCTCATCGGTCGGGTCGAATCGGTATTTGGCCGCCAGCGCCTGGTTGAACTGCTCACGGGCGAGCGGCATGTCCTCGGCGGTGCGCGTCTTGAAGACGATGTTGGTCAGCCGCTGTTGACCAAATTGCGCGGAGAAGGTGGTGATGGGGATGACGGAACCGCCCTCGTCGGGTCCCTTGTACGTCCCCATCTGCATCTTGGGCTGGAGAACCCCGATGACCAGATACGGCACCCGATCAACGAACATCGTTTCACCCACCGGATCCACTTCACCAAAGATGTCTTCAGCCAGCTCGTCGCCGAGGAAGATCACTCGACGTTTGTCGCGCTCGTCGTTGACATTGAAGAAGCGGCCACCGGCTTGCGGGAAGTGGTGCCGGATCTCGCCGTACTCCCAGTTGGTGCCCGTCACACGGCCGGTGATGGTGGTTGTGCCGTACGTGAGCGACGACGACCAGCTGGTGAGCTCGCCGATGACGCCGGAAGCTGCGGTCATGCGCCCGCGCAGGTAGGAGATGTCGTCCATTAGCGGCCGGATGGGACGTCCCTCGGGCAGGCCCTGCCAAACCTTTGAGGTTTCGTCCGGCCACCACACGGCGATGTTCTCACCCATCCCGCGGCGGCCTTTCATCAGCTGGATCTTGAGCCCCTCGCCGAAGGACAGAAGCATGACGATGGCCACGGTACCCCAGGCGATGGCGGCGACAGTCAGCGTCGCCCGTTTGCGTTGAAGGGAGGAAGCCTTCACGAATAACTGGGCCACGACCCGCCAATCGAGCAACCTCATACCGTCCACCGTCCAAATTTCGGATTTCGGATTTCGGATTTCGGATTTCCCACCCCCTCCTGTTTCCGGTAATCAGAGGCACGGGGAGAAAAAATTCGAAATTCAAAATCCAAAATGTGCAATTCTTGATCTCCCATCTACAGTTTCATCGCGACTACCGGGTCGAGGTGCGAGGCATCGCGGGCAGGGAAGTATCCGGCTACGAAGCCGACCAGCCCGAGGATCGAGGCGGTGAGCACCGCCAGCCCCGGCGACAGAGTCGGCAGCCCCACGTACTCCTCGAGGTTGACCGGAAAGGCCGAGCAGATCGCGAATGAGATCGCGAGCCCAATCCCCCCGCCGACTGCGGTCAAAATCATGGTCTCGAGCATGAACTGGGTCAGGACCGATCGGCTCCGCGCACCGAGCGCCATCTTGATGCCGATTTCGCGGGTCCGTTCCTCGACCACCACGTTCATGATGTTGGAGACGCCGATGCCACCGACCACCAGGGTCAGTACGCCCATGATGCCAAGGAAGATCTGGAACCCGAGCATGAAGGCGTCCATGAAGACGAACATTTCGGAGGTGTCCCACAGCTGCACCGCCTGGTCGTCGTCGGGGTGGAACCGCAGCCGACTGCTTAACGCAGCCCTGACCTGGTCATTCAAGACCTCGTTGAACTCGGGGGAGGGCGCTTTGTAGATGAAGTTGTTCATGTACTTGTCGCCTGTGAGGGCACGGAAGGTTGACTCCGGGATGACCATCTTGGAGTGGTCGCGTCCCGAGTATGCCGAGTCCTGCTCTTTCGGCACCAACACGCCAACCACCAGGAATGGCGAGCCGTGGATCATGACCGTCTTACCGACCGCCTCAAGGGTGCCGAGCAGATCCTCCGCCAGCTCGTTGCCCACGAAGACCACCCGCCGACGCTTTTCGACATCGAGATCGTTGATAAAGCGCCCGCCCACCGCCGGAATCATGTTGCGCATGGTGCCGTAGGCTGGGGACACGCCAGACACGCTCACCGACCGCTGGCGTTCTCCGTAGCGGGCGATGAGGCTGTCGGAGTACTCACTGGAGATCCCGGCTATGAGCTCAACCTGCGCCTTCAGGTATTCGATGTCCTCCTCCATCATTCGCATCCGCCGCCCCTTGCCGAGACCCTCGTAGACCATGGAGGTCCGCGAAGGCCAGGCGATGACGATGCGGTCGCCGAGCCCGGCAGTGCTCTTGATCATTTGCCGGTGCAGCCCGTGGCCGAAGGCCAACAACAGGCTCACTGCCACCGTGCCCCAGATGATCCCAAAGGTCGTGAGGAAGGTGCGCAGCTTCTGGCTCCACAGATCGCGAGCCAGCTGCCTGAAGAAGGATCCGAAGCCGGTCATGCCGGCACATCACAATTTCGAATTTCGAATTTCGAATTTCGAATTTTTCCACAACCCATCCATATACTCCGAGGGGTTGGGCGGGTGGTCGGCATTCCTAATTCCTCATTCCTAATTCCTAATTTAACTAAGAGATCTCCCGCGGTGGCCTCTGGACCACCTGGTCGCCTTTACCGAGCCCGGAGAGGATCTCGACGTTGAGTCCGTCCGACAGCCCGAGCTCGACCGCAATCTTCTGTGGCTCGGCCTCAGGTCCCTCGCCCGGCACTTCGACGAAGGTCTCATCATCCTCGAAGAGGACCAGCCGTTCTGGGATGAGGACAATGTCCTGTTTCTCGCGGATCACGATGTCGGCGTTGGCCGAGTAGCCGGCGCGCAAGGTCACCTGCTGATCCGGGTCGAGCTCGATCTCGACGTCGAAGAGGGTCGCCCCCTCGTTCTTCTGGGCCTGCGGAGCGATCCTCGACAGGTGCCCTGTGATGATCTCGTCAGGCAGGGCGCCGACCTTCATCCGGCACGGCATCCCGACCGTAATCTTGCCGACGTCGATCTCGTCCACGGTGCCCTTGAAGATCAGGTCACCCATGTCGGCGACGCTGGCAAGCTCGGTGCCGGGCTGATAGGAGGTCAGCGGAACCACGGGGTCTCCGACGTTGACCGAGCGCGACAGCACCGTACCGCTTTCGGTGGTTCGGATGATGGCCTCGACCTCGGTACCGCCCCCGGTCACCCGCCCGCTACGCGTCAAATCCTGATTGTCGTGGGCTTGCTGACTGGCGATCCGTGCGAGTTCGTAGAGCTCTCGCAGGGCGTCGAGTTCGCCCTTGGCCATCAGCCCTTCCTCGTGCAGCTCCCGGCCGCGTTCGAAATCGGCCCTCGCCTTCTGAAAGCTCGCCTCCGACGAGCGGACGCGGTGATCCACGTTGAGAAGCTCCTGCGGGGTCGGATCGGGAGCAATCTCGAAGAGTGCGTCACCCGCGCTCACCTCATCACCGACCTCCACGAAGCAGCGTTTGACGATCCCCGAGATCTTCGACTTGATCTGGAACCTCTCGCGCGGTTCGATCTGGCCCACCGCCAACGCCTTCTCCGTAATCGAGCCAATCTCCGCATCGACCAGCACATTGCCGTTCTCGTCACCACCGCGCGAGCCGACCCACGCGTAGATCGCACCCGCAGCGCCGGCCACGACCACCACGATTACCAGAAGTCTCAATACCTTCGCCATGCTCGTCCTCCGTCGTTTTCCAACCCATCAGCAAGTACGCAGATCGTCTGGAGAAGTTCGACGAACTCCCCTTCCCGTCACCGTTCCCTGTGCTGCGCCCCTTCATGAGATGCAACAGCCGACCGGCAGGTTTGATTCGGACACGGAAGGATTTCGAATTTCGAATTTCGAATTTGACGTCCCCCAGCTTGAATCCTCCGCCGGGAAGCCTCAGTCGGCGTGGCGCTGTTGCGGATGCCCGCATCACTTGACAGGGCAAGGCGCGTCGAGGAATCTGGCGGTTGGACGGGAGGAAGCAGGATGCGCAAGCACGTGACGTTGATTACCGGCGCCGGCGGCGAGATCGGGCACGGCCTGATCGAGCGGCTCGCAGACGAAGGCGACACCGCGATCATCACCATCGACCTCAATCCGCTCGAGGGTGCGTTCGCCGGGAAGGTCGAGCACGAGTACCAGGGTTCCATCCTCGAGACCCACCTGCTCGAACGGATACTCTCCGAGTACGAGGTGGAGAGGATCTACCACCTTGCCGCCATCCTCTCGACCCGCGCCGAGTTCACACCGGTGACCGCGCACCAGGTCAACGTCGAGGGCACCCTCAAGCTGCTCGATTTCGCCCAGGCGCAGGGAGAGTCCCACGGGCGCGCGGTGGTCTTCCTCTATCCCTCCTCGATCGCAGCCTACGGTCTACCGAACCTGGAGACAAAGGCCGCAGCCGGGGCGGTCCGCGAACACGAGTGGAACAATCCGACCACGATGTACGGGTGCAACAAGCTCTATTGCGAGCACCTCGGGCGGTACTTCGCATGCCACTACAAGCAGCTCGCGGCGGAGAATCTGTCCGGCAAAGTAGACTTCCGCGCCATCCGTTTCCCCGGTCTGATCTCGGCCGTCACCGTCCCCTCGGGCGGTACATCCGATTTCGCACCGGAGATGATCCACGCCGCCGCCAGGGGGGAGCCCTACGCGTGCTTTGTGCGGCCCGACACCCGCATTCCGTTCATGGTCATGTCCGACGCGGTCGATGGGCTGGTCCGTCTGGCGCGGGCCGACCGGGCGCGACTCGGAAAGACCGTCTACAACATCACCGCCTTCAACCCGTCGGCGGACGAAATTTGCTCACTCGTGATGGCCGGCTTTCCCGGCGCAGAGATCAGCTTCGAACCTGACCTCAAGCGGCAGGCGATCGTCGATAGTTGGCCGGCGGACGTGGATGACAGTGCGGCACGTTCCGACTGGGGGCTCGACCCGCGCTTCGACATCGAAGCCGGATTCAAGGAATTCCTCATCCCACGGATTCGGGACCGGTACTAGGTTCCGGTCAACGTGAGGGCCGGATTCTCCCTTACGACCGGGGTATCGAGACGCTCGAGCCAGAATGTGCGTCCCAGCGATCCAAGTCCGCAGAAATGTCTCAATCGCAAACACTTCCGCGAAAAGAAAATTGTCCAAGAAACCCCAACATGTAGTGTTGACATCGGCCGGAGACCCAATATATAGTGGTTCAAGTCTGCTGAGTTGATTCCGCGAGCCGGTGCTCCAACACGAGCTTTTCGGGGGGGGGTTTGCGCCGGAAAACGGCCATCGAAGGGGAGGTCCAGGGCTAAACATGAAGGTCACGCGTCGCTTCACAAGCGCTGGAGAAGACCCCTACGAAACGATCGCGTTCGTCGATCGATCCTCGGAGATCCGAAACCCCGACGGCAGCCTCGTCTTCGCCATGGACAGCGTCAAGGCGCCCGAGGGGTGGTCGCAGGTGGCAGTCGACGTGCTGGTCCAGAAGTACTTCCGCAAGGCGGGAGTGCCACAGTTCGACGAGGACGGCAATCCCGAAGTGTCGGAGAGCGACGAACCCGTCACCGGCCCCGAGCGAGACGCGCGCCAGGTTTTTGACCGCCTTGCAGGATGCTGGACCCACTGGGGAAAAGAGCACGGCTATTTCGACAGCGATGAGGACGCCGAGGCCTTCCACGACGAGCTCTGCCACATGCTTGCGGCGCAGGTCGCCGCGCCGAACTCTCCGCAGTGGTTCAACACCGGTCTGCACTGGGCCTACGGCATCACCGGACCCGCCCAGGGCCACTGGTACGCTGACCCCGAGACCGGCAAGCTCAAGACCTCGTCGAGCGCCTACGAACACCCGCAGCCGCACGCCTGCTTTATCCAGTCGGTGAGTGACGATCTGGTAAATGAGGGCGGAATCATGAACCTGTGGGTGCGCGAAGCGCGCCTCTTCAAATATGGTTCAGGCACCGGCACCAATTTCTCCAAGCTGCGTGGATTCGGCGAACGGCTGTCCGGCGGCGGTCGTTCCTCCGGGCTCATGTCGTTCCTCAAGATCGGCGACCGTGCAGCCGGCGCCATCAAGTCGGGCGGCACGACCCGCCGCGCGGCAAAGATGGTCTGCCTCGACCTCGACCACCCCGACGTGGAAGAGTTCATCTCGTGGAAGGCGGTCGAGGAGCGCAAGGTCGCGGCGCTGGTCGCCGGCTCTCGTCTTCTCCGCCGACAGCTCCAGGAGGTCCTGGACGCCTGCTACCCAGAAGGCTCGGCCGATCCCGTCGTGGATCTCTCGGCCAACTCCGAGCTGCGCGGCTGTATTCTGGCCGCTCGCCGGCAGGGAGTTCCTGACGGTTCCATCCAACGGGTGCTCCAGCTTGCCGCTCAGGGCGAGCACACCTATCCGGTCGAGGAGTACGACACCGACTGGGACTCAGACGCCTACTACACAGTTTCTGGTCAGAACGCCAACAACAGCGTGCGGGTGCCGAACGCCTTCTTCGACGCCCTCGAGGTCAACCGCGATTGGACCCTTCTCAGCCGCACTGACGGCGACGTGGCGAAGAAGGTTCCCGCCGCCAAGCTGTGGAGCGACATCACCATGGCCGCATGGGAGTGCGCCGACCCGGGCCTGCAGTACGACGACACCATCAACGAGTGGCACACCTGCCCGGCGAGCGGCCGCATCAACGCCTCCAACCCGTGCTCGGAGTATATGTTCCTGGACGACACCGCGTGTAATCTGGCGTCGCTGAACCTGGTGCGGTTCCTCGGGGACGACGGCCACTTCGACATCGAGCTCTTCCGTCATGCCGCACGTCTGTGGACGATCGTGCTCGAGATCTCGGTGCTGATGGCCTCCTTCCCAAGCCGCCGCATCGCCGAGCTCAGCTACCGCTACCGCACGCTCGGCCTCGGCTATGCCAACATCGGCTCGCTGCTGATGCGGCTGGGGATCCCCTACGACTCGGACGAGGGCCGCTCGATATGCGGGGCTATCACCTCGATCATGACCGGTGAGGCCTACACCACCTCCGCAGAAATGGCGGCCGAGCTCGGCCCATTCCCCGGCCTCGAAGAAAACCGCGAGAGCATGCTGCGGGTCATCGGCAACCACCGGCGCGCAGCCTACGACGCACCCGCAGAGATGTACGAGGGTCTGACGATCAAGCCCGACGGCCTGACGGCCGGCACCACCCCGCCGGACCTCATCGCCGCCGCCCGCGACGTGTGGAACCGGGCCATCGAGCTCGGCACCGAGCACGGATTCCGCAACGCGCAGACTACCTGTATCGCGCCAACCGGGACGATCGGCCTGGTGATGGACTGCGACACCACCGGCATCGAGCCGGACTTCGCCCTGGTCAAGTTCAAGAAGCTGGCCGGCGGCGGTTACTTCAAAATCATCAACCAGGGTATCCCGGCAGCACTCAAGACTCTCGGCTATTCAGCTGAGCAGATTGAGGACATCGTCACCCACACGATCGGCCACGGTACCCTCGACGATTGCCCGACCATCAACTCCGAAGCGCTTCGCGAAAAAGGCTTCACCGAAGAGATCATCGAGAAAATGGAGCGGGCGCTGCCAATGTCATTCGAGATCGGCAACGCCTTTGCGCCGCACAATCTCGGTGAGGACTTCCTTCGCCGGTTGGAGTTCACCGACGAGGAGCTGGCCGACTGGAGCCTCGACGTCCTCGCACGACTCGGCTTCACCGCCGAGGAGATCGAGGCCGCCAACACCTGGGCCTGCGGCACGATGACGATGGAGGGTGCGCCTAACCTGGATGACAAGCATCTGGCGGTCTTCGACTGCGCCAACCGCTGCGGCAAACTCGGTACGCGCTGCATCCGTTATGAGGGCCACATCCTGATGATGGCCGCGGCGCAGCCGTTCATCTCGGGCGCCATCTCCAAGACCATCAACATGCCGGCCGAGGCCACCCTCGACGACATCAAGCGAGCCAATTACCTGGCCTGGCAGAAGATGCTCAAGGCGGTGGCGCTGTACCGCGACGGCTCCAAGCTCAGCCAGCCCCTGGGAATCGCCATGGAAGCCGAGGAGGAGGCGCTGGCCGAGGCGGTGGCCTCCGGTGACCCGGCCAAGGTCGCCGAGTCGATGGCCGAGCGGGTCGTGATCCGCTACCAGGCCCGCCGAAATCGCCTCCCAGGACGCCGCGGCGGCTTCACCCAGAAGGCCTCGGTTGGTGGCCACAAGGTCTACATCCGCACCGGTGAGTATGTTAACGGCTCGGTGGGCGAGATCTTCCTTGACATGCATCGTGAGGGTGCGGCTTTCCGGTCGCTCATGAACTGCTTCGCGATCGCGGTTTCACTCGGCCTCCAGTACGGCGTACCGCTGGAGGAGTATGTCGACGCCTTCGTCTTCACCCGCTTCGAGCCGTCAGGGATGGTCGGCGGCCACGACCGCATCAAGATGGCAACCTCGGTCATCGACTACATCTTCCGCGAGCTCGCCATTACGTATCTTGATCGTGACGATCTCGCCCAGGTGTCGCTCGAGGACCTTCGTCACGACGCCGTCGGCACCGGTTCGGACCAGCACAAGCTGCCACCGGAAGAGAAGGATATGGCCGAGGTCCACCCGATCGCGGTCGGCCAGAGCGGAGCCGAACCGATCACCGAGTCTGCGCCGGTCAACACCGGCCGCGCCGCACTCAGCCAGAGCCAGGCCGCCTCGCAGAAGGCCCGCTACATGGGCTACGAGGGCGACCCCTGCCCGGAGTGCGGCGCGCTCACCCTCGTGCGGAACGGGACGTGCCTGAAGTGTGATTCTTGTGGAGGAACGACCGGTTGCTCGTAAACGTTCAAACATTAAACGTTTAACGTTTGAACGTTTCCCTCCACCGGCCTCTTGGCACCTTCACTCCAGCCCATCGACGAGGTCGATGTAGCTCTGCATGGCCTCGTCGGCCGACATCCCGCGCCGCTTCTCCCACGCGGCATACTTGGCGGCGCCGCGGAAATCGAAGCCCGACGGCGCCTCCCCCAGTACATCCCCCTCGGTAGCCTGCTTGTAGAGGCTGTAAAGCTCGAGAAGCGTCTCGTTGGACTGCGAGGACAACGACTTCGCCTTCTCGATGGTGGCCTCGAACTGGTCTTTCAAATCCATGGTCGTTCCTCCAATAGTGACGCATTGTAACCGGTGGGTGAGTCGCAGTCGCCCACGGTAGGCAATTCCACAGCATTGGATGCCAGATGCCAGCTCCGTCCGTCCACTCACCCGTCGCATCTGCCGAGTTCAACTATCCGGAATCTGGGATCCGGGATCTGGAATCTGAAACTAGAACGGCGAGAACCCGCCGTCGGCCCAGAAGTCCTGCCGCACGCCGTTGTACAGCGCCTGCAAGGTCTCGAGGTGTTGGCGCTCCCAATCGGCGAGGAACTCGTAAAACTCCCGCACCTCCCGCTCGGTGGTGTTCTCGGCCGCACCCGAAAAGTACTTGATGGCGTTGGTCTCCAGCGTCATGCCGATCGACAGCACCCCGAGCTCGAAGTCGGCGCCCTCGGCCTGCTGCTTGAAGCTGTCGGTGAAGATGGTCGATGTGAAGGCCTTGAGATCGGGGTCACGGAGGTGGACGTTGAAGGCGGCGATGCCCTTCTCCTCGTACGAGCCGATCACGGTCTGCAGGTAGGCCTTGTGCTGAACCTCGTCGCGGGCGAGCTTGTCGAAGAGCTCCTGCACCGGGGGCTTGGACGCCCGGTCGGCGGCCATCGAGTAGAAGGTGTAGCCGTCAACCTCGATCTGGTACGCCTTGCGCAGAATCTCGCGGATGTCATCGGCTGCCATTTACGCCTCCTTGGGGCAGATCGGTTCACCACAGAGGCACAGAGGGCACGGAGGAGCACAGAGTTTTTCAAACATGAATCGCAGGTCTTTCACTGACCGGAATCCAATCGACGCGATTCGCGATGGGATCGAAGAACTTTCTGTGGAACACTCTGTGATCTCTGTGTCTCTGTGGTTCATTCAGTCACGCGCCTCCCTCGACGGCGAGCGGCAGATCTTCGGAATCACGTCGAAGTCGGTTGATCCAAACTCAAATGAAATCCTCTGTGTTCCTCTCCGTGCCCTCTGTGCCTCTGTGGTTCTCCGAATCACGCGCCTCCCTCAACAACTAGCGCCTCCCGGTCTAACGGCTCCGGCCGGATCGCGGCCTCTTCAACCGGCACCCAGGCGATGGCGCCGGTGGGGCAGAAGGGCACGCAGCGCGGGTCGCCACCGCAAAGATCGCACTTCTGGACGCAGTGGTAGGTCTCATCCCACAGCATGTTGCCGAAGGGGCAGGCGGCGACGCACATCCGGCATGAGATGCAACGCGATCGCACCATGTCGATGGCGCCGGTTTCGGCGTTCCGAACCAACGCCTCGGTCGGGCACACCGCGACGCAGGCCGCGTCGTCGCACTGGAAGCAGACCACTTGCGTGCCGAGCTCGGGCCCGCGGCGGTGGATGTTGATGCGGGTCGCAGCCGGCCGTCCCTCCGAGCCGTGGGCGAAAGCGCAGGCCAGCTCGCACTTGCCGCAGGCGATGCAGCGCTCCACCGAGACCTTGTAGATCATCTTCATCACTTCACCACCTGCAGTTTCTGAAACGTGCTCGCCATCTGCCGCCGCTTGCTGGTATCCGAGGTCTCGAAGTACGTGATCGGTACTCCGCTTCGCTCGGCGAAGTGCTCAGCCTGCTCCTTGGTGATCACCGCCTCCCCGGTCTTGGGGTCTCGCAGCATCTCGAACTCCTTCCCCCAGATCGTGCGGCGAATGTTCGAGGTCTCGTATGGGATGCAGTCGGTGGGGCAGATCTCGGCACAAGCCAGGCAACCGATGCAGTCGGGCGGCGGTTTGTGGAAGGGCGGCGCGATCTCGCGCCCCCAACCACGGTCGGCGCTGGAGATCGCCGACACCCCGATGTGGTCGCAGACCCGGGTGCACAGACCGCACAGGATACAGTCGTCGGGTTCGGGGTTGGGCGTGTAGGAGGTCTCCTCGATGCCGTAATCCCTCGCCAACTCCTGGATCAGCGGCGCCTCCGGGCAGCGCGCGAGCAGGAGATCGAGGACCACCCGGCGGGTCTCTATGATCCGCTCCGAGTCGGTCACCACCGTCATCCCCTCGTCCACCGGGTGATTGCAGGCGGTGACCACCTTGAACCAGTCGTCCTCCCAGCCCGCTTGCGACATGTCGACCACGCACAGGCGGCAGCCGCCCCACGGCTCGAGGCCGTCGAAGTGGCACAGGGTCGGCACCTCGACCCCGGCAGCGCGCACGGCGTCGAGGATGGTGGCGTCAGCATCCACCGTCACTCGGCGCCCGTTGATCTTCAGCGTCGGCATCACACCACCTCCGCCTTCTTCAGCTCGATCTTGGGAAAGGTCCGAA
Organism: Thermoanaerobaculales bacterium; assembly: GCA_029938595.1. Taxonomy (GTDB): domain Bacteria; phylum Acidobacteriota; class Thermoanaerobaculia; order Thermoanaerobaculales; family Sulfomarinibacteraceae; genus Sulfomarinibacter. Next base: position 15,017 of record JAOZUP010000022.1, read on the forward strand.
TGGTGTTCGTCGGACAGACGTCGAAGCAGGCGCCGCAGGAAATGCACGCGTCCTGGTGAATGATGTGCAGCTCCTTCACCACTCCTTCGATGGCATCCACCGGACACGCCTTGAAACAGACGTGGCAGCCGTCGCACCCCTCCTCGATGATTTCGTAGGCGGTGAGCTCGCGGCAGATCCCCGCCGGGCACGCCTTGTCCCTGATGTGGGCCTCGTACTCCGAGCGGAAGTACCTGAGGGTCGAGAGCACAGGGTTGGGGGCCGACTTTCCGAGCTCGCACAGGCTGCCGAGCTGCATGCCGGCAGCGAGCCGTTCGATGAGCTCGATGTCGCCCTCGACGCCATCGCCCGCGATCAACCGGTCGTAAATCTGGACCATCTGATGGAGGCCCTCGCGGCACGGGGTGCACTTGCCGCAGCTCTCTTCTTCGAGGAAGGCGAGAAAGAAGCGCGACACGTCCACCATGCAGGTGCGGTCGTCCATCACGATCATGCCGCCCGAACCCATCATCGAGCCGGCCTTGGTGAGCTCCTCGAAATCAACCGGCAGGTCCAAGAGCTCGGCAGGAACACAGCCGCCCGAAGGCCCGCCGGTCTGCACCGCCTTGAAGGGGCGGTCGTTGAGGATTCCGCCACCGATGTCGTAGATGATGTGGCGCAGCGTCGTGCCCATCGGCAGCTCGATGAGCCCGGTGTTCTTGACCTTACCGACAAGCGAGAAGGCCTTGGTTCCCTTCGACCTCTCGGTCCCCATCGAGGCGAACCACTCGCCGCCGCGGTCGATGATGGCCCCGATTCCGGCCCAGGTCTCGACGTTGTTGAGCACCGTCGGCAGATCGAAGAGCCCCTTCTCGGTCGAGTGCACGTACTTGGCGCGGGGCTCTCCGGTCTTGCCCTCGAGCGACCGCATCAACGCCGACGACTCGCCGCACACAAAGGCGCCGCCGCCGCGCGAGATCTTGATGTCGAAGTCGAAGCCCGAGCCCATGATGTTCTGACCGAGGAGGCCGTACTTGCGGGCCTCGGCGATGGCGATCCCGAGATTGACCACCGCCAGCGGGTACTCGTCGCGGACATAAATCCAGCCCTCGTGGGCGCCGAGCGCATAGGCGCCGATGATGATGCCCTCGATCACCGAGTGCGGGTCGCCCTCCATGATCGAGCGGTCCTTGAAGGCGCCCGGGTCGCCCTCGTCGCCGTTACAGAGCACGAAGCGCCGGTCTCCGGGCGCCGCCTTGCACGAGCGCCACTTGCGTGCGGTCGCAAACCCCGCACCGCCGCGACCGCGCTGGCCGGAGATCTCGACCTCGTCGAGCACCTCGTCGGGGGTCATCTCAAAAAGGGCCCTGGCCAGCCCCGAGTACGCTCCCTCGGCAATGGCGTCGAGGATGCTGGTGGGGTCGATACGGCCAATGTTGCGCATCGCCACCCGCACCTGGTTCTTGTAAAACGGGATCTCGTCGTACTGGGCGATCCGCTCGCCGCTGACCGGCTCCTTGTAGAGAAGGTTTTGAATGACCTCGCCGCCGATCAGGGTCGTCTCCACGATCTCTTCAACCCGGTTCGGCTTGACCTTGGTGTAGAGGATCCCGGACGGCTGCAGCGCCACCAGCGGCCCCCGTTCGCAGAATCCGTGGCAGCCGGTCGACTTGACGAAGAGATCCACGGTGGCATCGACACTACGTTTGGCGATCTCAGAGGCGAAGGCCTCAGCGACCTTCTTCGAGCCCCAGGCGAGGCAACCGGTCCCGCAACAGACCAGTACCTGCTGCATCCGGCTCGCGTTGCTTTCCCTGGCCTGGGCGCGCAACGTCTCGAATCGGTCCTTGGACTCAATTCTCATCGTCGCCCCCCTTGGCCAGGTACTTCTTGACGCGGGTGGGTTTTGCGCTGCCCCAGTACTTGTCCGCGACGATCATCACCGGCGCCATGGCGCAGGCGCCGACGCAGTTCACCGTCTTGATCGTGAAGCTGAGGTCCTCGGTGGTCTCTCCGGGGCCGACACCGAGCTGCCGTTCGAGCTCCTCGACCAGCAGGCCGGCACCGCGGATGTGGCAGGCGGTGCCCGTGCACACCTTGACGATGGTGTCGCCCTGCGGTTCGAGTGAGAAGGACTTGTAGAATGTGGAGACGGAAAAGACTTTTGCCAGGGGCACATCGAGGGCTTCAGCCACCCGTTCGAGCACATCGCAGGGCAGGTAGTTGTATGCGCGATGCACGTCCTGCAGGATCTGGATCAGCGCCGGCTCCTCGGCCGGATACCCGCCGAGAATTTCCTCGGCCACGCTGAGGTCGGAACGCGGAATCTCTGCCATCAAGCCTCCGCCATCGTGTCCTTGGCGGCCGCGCCGAGCTCGTAGCCCTTGTGCAGCGCCTCGATGTTGACCTCGATCACCGCCGGCTTGGCGGCGAAGGTCTCCCGAATCACGTTTTCGATCTCCTCGAGCGACACCGCGTCGGTCGCACCAAGATAGGCGCCGAGCGCGACCATGTTGGCGCCGCGCGGGTTGCCGAGCTCGGTGGCCATCTCGTTGGCCGGCACTTCGATGACCGTCAGATCATCTCTTTCCGTGCCGCGGTCGATCAGCGAGGAGTTGATCAGCAACAACCCTCCCGAACGAATGTCGGGCTCGAACTTCTCGAGCGACGGCAGGTTCATGGCCACCACTGCCCGCGGCGAGCGGATCACCGGTGACCCCACCGGCTTGTCCGACACCACCACCGTGCAGTTGCAGGTCCCGCCACGCATTTCGGGACCGTAGGAGGGCAACCACGACACCTCTTTGCCCTCATGCATGCCGGCGTAGGCAAGCATCTTGCCGATCAGGAGGATCCCCTGCCCCCCAAAGCCCGCCATGATCACGTCGCGCTGCATGGACCCTCCATTCAATCGGCGAGCGGTTTCGGTTCGCGGCTGCCGCCGTCCGGGTTTTTGAATACTCCAACCGGGTAATACGGGAGCATGTTCGTCTCCAGCCACGACATCGACTCCTGCGGCGGGATGCCCCAGTTGGTCGGGCAGGTGGAGAGGATCTCCACGAGCGAGAAGCACGTCCCCGCAACCTGATACTGAAAGGCGCGCCGAAGCATCTCCTTGGCGTGCACCGCCACTAACGGATTGTGAACCGTGGCGCGGGCGACAAAGGCCGGCGTGCGTAGGGTCGAGATGAGCTCGGCGACACGGATCGGGTAGCCTGCCAGCTCCACGTCCCTCCCCAGCTGGCAGGTCGTGGCCACCTGGCCGGGCATCGTGGTCGGCGCCATCTGACCGCCAGTCATGCCGTAGATCGCGTTGTTGACGAAGACCACCGTGACCTTCTCGCCGCGGTTGGCGCAGTGAACGATCTCGGCCATGCCGATGGAGGCGAGGTCGCCGTCTCCCTGATAGGAAAAGACAATGAGATCCGGGCGCGCACGCTTGATGCCTGTCGCCACCGCCGGAGCACGTCCGTGCGAGGCCTCGTGGAAGTCGACGTTGAAATAATCGTAGGCGAGCACCGCGCAGCCGACCGGGGCGATGCCCACGGTGCGTTCTTGGACCCCGAGCTCGTCGATCACCTCAGCCACCAGACGATGGATCAAGCCGTGGGTACAACCGGGACAGTAGTGGGTGCTGACATCGGCCTGGGCCAACGGACGGGCAAAGACAGTCTCAGCCAATGTGCACCTCCTCCGAGCTGCCATCGAGGATCGCCTTGATCTTGGTTACCACCTCGTCGGGCGATACCAGAATTCCCCCCATTCGGTTGAGAAAATGGATGGGGCGGCTGCGGGCGAGGCCAAGGGCGACATCTTCGATCATCTGTCCGGACGAGAGCTCGACCACCAGCACCGAGTTCGCCTTCAGCGCACCCTCCCGTACTCCCTCGTAGGGGTATGGGAAAAGCGTGATGGGACGTACCATCGCGACGGCGATCCCCTCCTCGACGAGCTCGTCGATGGCGGTGGAGCAGACCCGCGCGACGGTGCCGTAGGCGACAATGAGAACGTCGTAGTCCTCCTCTGCGCCGTAGGTCGCGAATCGAACCTCGTCCTGGACCATGGTGTCGAACTTCTCGGCGAGCTTGTAGTTGTGCTGCTCGAGCTCGTTGGGATCGAGGAAGAGCGAGTTGATGACATTGGTCGGCCGGCTGCCATCACAACCGGTGG
>JAOZUP010000291.1 GCA_029938595.1 Thermoanaerobaculales bacterium
AGCGAAATCCGGTATCCGGGATCTGGTATCCGTTATCTCACTTCCTTGCGCGCCCTCGTCGCGATGAAGGATGGGATGAACTTCGAGATTGGGTCGTCCTCGGGCGGGCAGGCGTCCTCGTAGAGGTCGATCAGCGCCAGTCCAGCGTGCAGCTGGCCCGCAATCTGGTCGGACAGTGTGTGGCCGAACTCGAAGGGTTCGCCCTTTTCGACGTACTGTGCCTTTTGCTCCTCGGTGAGTGACTCGAGGTCGGAGTAGGGAATCGGGTGCGCGACGGACAAAAGGAACGAGTCACGCTCGAGGTCGTACGGAAAGAGGTAGCGGAGTGGGTTACAGAAACCCGCCAGCAGCTCGCCACCGACGCCCAGGACCCTGGAGCACTCGGACCACACCGGGCGCAGGTTGGGAACGAAGCAGTTCGACACCGGGTGGACGATCAGATCGAAGACGCCGTCCTTGAAGACTCCGAGATCGGCCATATCGCCCTCGATCGTTTCCAGATCGAAGCCTTCGCGCTCCGCGACCAATCGGTCCTGGGCGAGCTGTTGAGGCGAGTTGTCGAAGACCGTGACCCGGGCTCCGGCCGCCGCCAGAATCGGTCCCTGTTGGCCGCCACCGGATGCCAGGCACAGGACCCTCGCGCCCTCGAGTTCGGGAAACCATGAGCGGGGAACCGGGCGCGTGGGGGTGAGAAGAATCTCCCATTCGCCCCGACGGGCAGCCTCGATCTCCTGGGGGGAGACAGGGATCGTCCAACGGTTCTCCTTCGCCACCTGCGCGTTCCAGGCGTCCCGATTCAGATCACGCACGTCGACCACGGCTGTCACTCCTTTATTCGGCGTTGAGAAATCCCTTAATGTAAAGGACGGCCTTTCCGGCGATCCGTACCCGATCGTCGATCTGCCTGCACCACAGATCGCCGCCACGTTTGGACACCTGTCGCGCTGTGAGGTGCGGTGTGTCGAGCCGCGCCGCCCAGTAAGGTACGAGGGTGCAGTGGGCCGAACCGGTCACCGGGTCCTCGTCAATCCCCATGCGGGGGGCGAAGAAACGCGACACGAAGTCCACCTCGTCACCCGGCGCGGTCACGATCACACCCTCACTGTCGATCTGCTCGAGCTCCGAGAAATCGGGCTTAAGATCTCGAACCTCTCGCTCGTTCTCAAAGACGACCATGAGATCTCGTGATTTGAGTACGGTCTCGACATTTGTCCGCAGCCCCTCGACCAAGTGGTCTGGAATATCGACGATATCGGCGGGTCGGGACGGAAAGTCCATGACCAGAAGATCGCCATCCTGCTCAACCGTGAGATCACCGCTCTGCGTGTGGAAGATTATTTCGTCACCCTCGTGGCCGAGGTGGTCGAAGAGCACGTAGGCGCTGGCCAAAGTGGCATGTCCGCAGAGGTCGACCTCGGTTTTCGGAGTGAACCATCGGAGATCGTAGCTGTCGTTGGTTCGAACGAAGAAAGCCGTTTCCGAGAGGTTGTTCTCCGCAGCAATACGTTGCATGAGTGAGTCGTCGTACCACTCCTCGAGAGGACAAACTCCGGCTGGATTTCCATGAAATATCTTGTCGGTAAATGAATGCACTTCAAAGTACAGATTCATATATCAATCTCCGAGCCCATCAAGAAGATACCGCTTCAGGAACTCGACCTTCAAGCGATGGAAATGGAGAGCGAACTTCGATCGCCGGACGCCGTGCCGGGTGTTCGGGTAGATCATGAGCTCGAAACGCTTGTCGGCGGCGGCCAACCGGCCGATGAGCTGGAGCGAGTTCTGGAGGTGGACGTTGTTATCCATGGTCCCGTGGGCGAGGAGAAGCGCCCCCTCGAGGTTTTCGGCATAGGTGAGCGGCGCCGACGCCTCGTAGCCCTCGGGGTTGTCCTCGGGGGTGTCCATGTAGCGCTCGGTGTAGATGGTGTCGTAGAAGGACCAGTCGGTGACCGGCGCGTAGGCGATGCCGGCGCGGAACATACCGGGCGCTCTGAGCATCAAAAGAAGGGTCATGTAGCCGCCGTAGCTGCCGCCGTAGACGGCGATGCGGTCGGGATCGACCCACGGTTGCGCCGTAAGCCAGCGCGCAGCGGCGAGTTGGTCGGCGACCTCGAGCTCTCCGAGCCGGCGGTGGACTGCGGTCTCGAAGGCGTGTCCGCGGCCCCAGGTGCCGCGATTGTCGACCAGGAAGACGCCGATCCCCATGTCGGCCAGGAGACGGTAGGTGTTGTGGATCGAGCCGCCCCAGCGGTCGGCAGTGAGTTGCGAGTTGGGGCCGCCGTAGACGTAGAGCACGACGGGATAGCGCTTTGAGGGGTCGAGGTCGCGCGGCCGCATCAAAAGGGAGTACAGCTGGGTGCCGTCGTCGGCGGTGATCGAGCCCGCCTCGATCGGCAGGAGGTCCCAGGCGTCGAGCTCGGCCCCCGTCTCCCAGAGCCGGCGCAGGACCTTGCCGTCGGCCGACAGCAAATCCGCGCGCGGCGGCGTGTCGCGGGTCGACCAGAGATCGACGAGGGAGTCGCCCTCGGGGGAGAGAGTGCCGACATGGGTACCTTGCCGCGATCTCCCGAGGAAGTCGAGATCGCCCGAGGCGAGATCGACTCGGTAAAGATGCCACCGCCGGTGGTCCTCGAGATTGGCTTCGATGAAGGCGTGCTCCTCGGCTGCATCGACGCCAAAAACGGCCTCGATCTGCCACGGGCCGGAGGTGAGATGTCGCATCACCGATCCGTCGGCGGCGCGGAGCTCGAGGTGACGCCAGCCATCACGCTCGGTGGTCCACAGGAAGTGTCCATCTGCCAGGAAGTGGAGGTCGTCTCGGATATTGACCCACGCCTCGTCCTTCTCGGTGAGCAGGGTCCGGGTCTCACCGGTGGACGGGTCGGCCAGAATGAGGTCGAGCTCGGTCTGGTCGCGGTTGAGGCGCTGGACCCAGACGGCACCGGCGGGGGTCCAGCCGGCGCGAACCAGGTAGTCGTCGCCCTTGCCGGTTTCCACCCACACCGGTTGGCCGCCGCCGAGCCCGATCACGCCGAGGCGTACCTTCGGGTTTTCGGTGCCGGCCTTGGGGTAACGCTGCTCTTCGAGCTCGGGGTAGGGGGCGCTGTCGCCGGTGATGGGAACGATGCCGACAGGCCGTTCGTCGGACTGGAGGAACGCCAGCCGTGAGCCGTCAGGAGACCACCAGTAGGAGCGCTCGACGTCGAGCTCCTCCTCGTAGACCCAGCCGGCGACGCCGTTGAGCAGAAAATGGTCGTCGCCGCGGTTGGTGACCGCTTGTGTGGCGCCAGTAGCCAGGTCGAGCCAGTGCAGGTCTCCGTCTCTGACGAAACCGATCTTCGACCCGTCCGGGCTGAAAGCTGGGAAGATCTCCTGGACCGGGTCTTCGGTCAGGAACCGGACCTTGCCGGTGGCCAGCTCGAAGAGGTAGAGATCGCCGGCGTGGCCGCCGACCAGCGCCGCACCATCGGGCGAGAGCACCGGCGTCAGCCGGTGCGAGGCCGAGCTGTTGACATCACTCATCGTTGGCTTCGCGAAGTCGGGCCGTTGCTTGGTGAGATCTTCCAGCACCGCAGACCAGTCGGCGAGCTCCTTGCGCTCGCCAGTCGTCACGTGTTGTCGCCACAGCGTCTTTTCCTCGCCGTTCGACGTGAAGTAGATGATCTGCTGACCACTTGGAAGCCACTTGAGGTTCGTGAACTGTTCGAGCTCCAAAGCCTTGTCCTCGAAAAGAGCCTCGAGAGAAAGTTTCTCGAGCGGTTCCTCAGCCGCGGCCATGACCGGGATCAGAACGAGACAGAGTATGAAAACGCTGCGACGCATGCCTTCCTCCTTTTAACCTGCACTGCCAAGAAACTTCCGAGTTTCTTGGCAGTGCAGGTTATTCAGTCGTCCTTTTCGTACTCCTCGAGTAGCTGGCGTACGGTGTCGGCGACGGGCGTCGGCGCCAGGAAGACCACCATCCCGGCGCCGGGGTTGAAACGCATCGGCGACAGGGCGCCGCGGAAGGTGTCGAACTTCTCCGCCCCGGTCGTCACATAGGGGATGTTCTCGCTCTCAAGCAGCCCCTTGACCACCATCACCTCGGTCGGGTCGGAGGTCTGGAACACCGGTTCGACGTCGGTGTAGTGGGTTTCCTCTCGCGGGGCATCGGTTGCCGGCGGTGGCGTGTCGACGAGGTACTCGCCACACACCGGGCAGGTCGTGACACCGGCGACGTACTCTCCGTGCGCGCCGGTGGCTACGAAGTCGGGGCATTTCGGGTTTGGACAGTACATGTGTCAGCTCCTTGGACCATGAAGCACCGAACCGATTATGACACTGACGGATCGAGCCAGCCGCGAAGCGGCGGAATATCCATAGCCTGGGGCGTGAGCCCTAGGCTATGTATCTGTGGCGCCTTCCGGCTTCGCCCTACGGGCTACGCCGTGACAGGTCGGCGCTCACAAAGGACGTCGCGGGCCGCGGTGGCTAGGTTGCGGTCGCGTGGTGTGGTTCAATTCATGACGTGATGAGTAATGTGGAGCAACTTAACGTGATGGAATCCACCGGGCCGCCGGTGGAGGATCTGGCCCGCGAGGCGTGGCTGCTGGAGCGGGCGGCAGAGGGTGAGGTGAGTCTCCTGCTGACCTCGTGGGAGGGGCCGGTGGTTGTGCTCGGCTTCGGTCAGCGCCCGGAGGACGCCGACCTCGAGTGGTGCTGCTCGCAGGGGCTGCCGGTGCTGCGACGTCTCACCGGCGGCACCGGGGTGGTCCATCGCGGGGATCTCGGCGTCGGTTTCGCCCTTCCGCAGGTGCACCCATGGGCCAAGGGGATTATTGGGCTCTATGGTCGATTCCTGGATGTGCTCGAACCGGCGCTGACCGCGGTCGGCGCCGAGGTGTCGCGGCTCGCCGAACCGCGGCGCGGAAGCCGCGTGCGCTCGCCGGTCTGCTTCCTCGACCAGCTTTCGGACACCCTGGTGGTGGACGGCCGGAAGGCCGTGGGCTGCGCCCAGACGAGACGTCGCGGCGCTGTGCTGATCCATGCCGCGGTGCTGCTCGGTCTCGATGCCGGGCTCTACGCACGGATATTTGATCTACCCAAGGACGTAGTTTCTGCCGGTCTCGCACCGGCCGTGCCCGGCGGCGACCCGCGCGTCGTGGGGGAGGCGATCGCCGCGAAGCTGGCAGAGGCCCTTGGTCTCGAAGCGGTTCGCAAACCCCTGGAGCCGGTCCCGGAACGATTCCTCGAGCCGTACAACAGCCCTCGTTGGTTCCCCTCACATCGTTCAAACGTTTGAACGTTAAACGTTGAACGTTAAACGTTCGAACGCTGCGCTGGCAGGCACCTCCGCTGCACTCCCCGTTTCCCAACGCGCTTCCCGTGAGGAGCCACCCTTGACATTGTTTGCCTGAAACACCCTGCCGTACAGACGGGGCCGGGCTCAACCAATGTCAAGAATGGCACCTCCGCCGCACTCCCCGTTTCCAGACGCGCTTCCCGTGAGGATGCCAGGCACGCCGGCATGACGTTGAGGACAACGTCAT
>JAOZUP010000023.1:0-17606 GCA_029938595.1 Thermoanaerobaculales bacterium
GCGCCGGCGAGATCGGCTGCGGCCAACTCGGTCACCTCCGGGATATCGAGCACGGTAGCCCGCAGCCCGGGACGTCTCTCACACAGGGCTTTGGAGAAGTGGCCCCAACCGCCTCCTACGTCGAGAAGACGGTCGACCCCGTCGAGGTCGAAGACGGCGGCGGCCCGCCGGGCCATCTGCGACCCCATGGCTCGCATGGCGACGCCGAATCGGCGAACTTCTTCCGGAGTACGTTCGGCGGTTCCCCAACCCTCGCCTCGCAGCCACGGTTCGAGGTTGGTCCCCCAACGCTCGTACATGGCGTGCGAGTGCTCGAGAAAGGGCAGGAGGTCGGCGTCTCCCGGCAGGAAGTGGGGGCGGAGGGTGGTCACCACGCAGTAGTTGTCGCCCTCTGATTCGACGATCCCGAGCGCGCACAAGGCCCGAATGACCTTGCCGGCGGCCTGGGGATCGAGTCCGAGCTCGGAGGCCACGTCTTCCGGCGTCGCGTGTTTCTCCGCGAGCAGATGCAGCACCCCGGTGCGGCCGGCGACAGTGACGACGCGGTGGCCGGCGAAGGTCCATAGCAATCGCTGGAAGCCGTCGAGGTCGAGGTCTGGTGACGCCATTGTGCCTCCCTGTGGTCGAAGTCTCCTGACGATACCACCCGGAGAACAAGTCTGCCCGGGTATCGTACAATCTATAGGTTTTGGCGGGGGATTCTCTGTCAGAATCGGCAAACTGAGGGGAAAATCAATGCACATTCGTGTCCGCATCGCTGCTGTTTTAGGAATCCTGATCCTCACGACCGTTTCCGCCGACGCGCAGATTGACGCCCGGCTCCTGAGACAGCCCGACGTCTCGGCCACCGAGATCGCCTTCGTCTACGGTGGCGATATCTGGATCGTCGACAAGGAGGGCGGCGTCGCCAACCGCCTGAGCACCCCGAAGGGCGAGGAGAGCTTCCCGCGCTTTTCGCCGGATGGCGCGTCGATCGCCTTCACCGGCAATTACGACGGCAACTCCGACATCTACGTGATGCCGGTCGGCGGCGGTCTGCCGACGCGGCTCACCCATCACCCGGACCCCGACCGCATGCTCGATTGGTACCCGGACGGGGACGCGGTCCTCTACGCCACGATGATGACCAGCGAGAAGCGACGCTTCAACAAGCTCTACAAAGTTCCCGCCACGGGTGGTCTGCCGGAGGTTCTGCCGGTTCCTTACGGCGAATTCGGCGCCATCTCGCCGGACGGCGTCACCCTCGCCTACATGCCCCTGTCGCGTGATTTCCGAACCTGGAAGCGGTACCGCGGCGGCACCGCGCCCGAGATCTGGCTCTTCGGGCTCGATGACCACCAGGCGCGAAATCTCACCATGAACGATGCCAACGACGGCCAGCCCATGTGGCACGGCTCGACCCTCTACTTCCTCTCCGACCGCGATGACAACATGCGGGCCAATATCTGGGCCTACGAGCTCGATACCGGCACGGTCCGCCAGATCACGCACTTCACCGATTTCGACATCCACTTCCCGGCCATTGGTCCCGACGACATGGTCTTTGAAAACGGCGGCCGCCTCTACGTGATGGATTTCGCGAACGAGAGCCCCCGTCCGGTGGAGATCGAAGTGGTGACCGATCGCGCGTCGCTGCGGCCGCATGTCGCCAAGGTGGGTCAGAGGATCACGGGGGGTGACATCTCGCCGTCGGGCAAGCGGGCAGTGCTTTCTGCGCGGGGCGAGATCTTCAGCCTGCCGGCCGAGCACGGTGTGGTACGCAATCTCACCCGAAGCTCAGGTTATGCCGAGCGGCATCCGTCGTGGTCCCCGGACGGCAAGCACATCGCCTACTTCTCTGACCGCAGCGGTGAGTACGAGCTCACCGTGCGCCCGGCGGACGGATCTGGAGACGAGACCACGTTAACCTCGATGGGCCAAGGCTACCGCTACCAGCCGATGTGGTCGCCGGACAGCAAGAAGATTGTCTTCATAGACAGCGGGCAGGTCATCCACCTCTTGGATGTCGGCACCAAGGCCGTCACCGAGATCGACCGGGGTATGTGGATGTCTCACGGTCCGCTGAGCGGCTTCGAGGTGAGCTGGTCGGCCGACAGCCGCTGGATTGCCTACTCGCGGGGGCTCGACAACCGCCAGTCTGCGGTCTTTCTGTACGACACCTCGGGTGGTGCGCGTCATCAGGTCACCACGGGTTTTGTCGAAAGCTACGAGCCGGTCTTCGACCCCGAGGGCAAGTATCTCTACTACCTCTCCGATCGCACATTCGCACCGATTTACGCCGAGATGGACCCGACCTGGATCTACGCCAACACGACCAACATCGTTGCGGTGCCGCTGCGCGCCGACGTGGCGTCGCCGCTGGCCCCTCGCAACGACGTCGAGGATAACGGCGAGGACGACGAGGCGAACGGCGATGACGAAGGAAAGGCCGATAAGGACACAGAAGACGAAAAAGACGAGGAGAAGGTCGAGTCCGTGAAGATCGATCTCGAGGGCTTCGAGGCACGGGCAGTGGTGCTGCCGCCCGCAGCGGGCCAGTACGCCGACCTCGCAGCGGTGAAGGGCAAGGTGATCTACCGGCGGCAGCCGCGCACCGGCGGCGACGAAGAATCTTCGCCCATCCTGTTCTGGGATCTCGAAGACCGCGAGGAGAAGACGATTCTCGACGGCGCCGATGGCTACGCGGTGTCGGCGGATGGCAAGAAGCTGTTGGTGGTGGCGAACGGAAGTGTTGCGATCATTGATGTGGGGCCCAAGCAGAAGATGGACAAGAAGCTCGCCACCTCTTCGATGGAGATGACCGTGATGCCGCCGGAGGAGTGGCGGCAGATATTCTCAGACGCCTGGCGTCTCCAGCGCGACTACTTTTACGATCCAAACATGCATGGGGTCGATTGGCAGGCGATGCGCTCACACTACGGCGCTTTGCTTGACGACGTGATCACCCGCTGGGATCTGAACTTCGTCATCGGCGAGCTCATTGCTGAGCTCAATACCTCGCACTCCTACCGTGGAGGTGGGGATGTCGAGCGTGCCGAGAGCCGGGGCGTGGGTCTGCTCGGGGTCGACTGGGAGCTCGCCGACGGTGCATACCGCATCAATCACATCGTCACCGCGGCGCCGTGGGACACCGAGGTCCGCTCACCGCTGGCCGAACCGGGCGTGAACGTGAGCGAGGGTGACTGGGTGCTGGCGGTCAACGGCACCCCGATCGATACCTCGAACGACCCGTGGGCCGCCTTCGAGGGGCTGGCCGAGACCACGGTGATCCTCACAGTCAACGATCGGCCGAGCCTCGAGGGCGCACGCGACGTGCTTGTCGAGACTCTCGGCAGCGAGGCCCGGCTGCGCAACCTGGCGTGGATCGAGGCCAATCGCCGCAAGGTGGACGAGGCGTCCGGCGGCCGCATCGGCTACATCTACGTGCCGAGCACAGGGCGTGACGGCCAGACAGAGCTCTACCGGATGTTCCGAGCCCAGTACGACCTCGAGGGTCTGATCATCGACGAGCGCTTCAACAACGGCGGGCAGATCCCCGACCGCTTCGTCGAGCTCCTGAATCGCCCGGTCGTCAGCTACTGGGCCGTGCGTTCGGGACGCGATGGGCAGACGCCCCCGATCGCTCATAACGGGCCTCAGGCAATGCTCATCAACTCCTGGAGCGGTTCGGGTGGGGACGCGTTTCCCTACTACTTCCGCGCTGCTGGTCTTGGCCCGCTCATCGGCACCCGCACCTGGGGCGGTCTGATCGGCTACTCCGGCCAGCCCGGGCTCATCGACGGCGGCCGCCTGACGGTCCCGACCTTCTCGTTCTACAACCTCGACGGCGAGTGGGACGTGGAGGGTTACGGGGTGGATCCCGATATCGTGGTGGTGGACGACCCGTCATTGATGGTGGACGGCGGCGACCCGCAACTCGACCGTGCGATCGCCGAAGTGCTCAAGGCTCTAGAAACCAACCCGCCGGTGCGCCCGGAGCGACCTGAGTATCCGGTACGGTGATCGCTTCACGTTATAACGTTTAAACGTTTAACGTTAGAACGTTTATAATGGGTGGCAACCGTGGGACACTTATCGATCCGTTGGTTGCTTTCCGAGCTCCCGAACCTGGAGAAGGATGGGGTGATCGACGGCGCCGCCGCCGCGAGGATTCGGGCGCATTACGGAGAATCGGCCGCGTTTTCGAGCAGCCGCCTCGCAGTGGCCGTCTTTGCGGTCTTTGGCGCCCTGTTGATCGGCTCGGGGGTGATTCTCCTCGTGGCCCACAACTGGGAGCACCTGGGCCGAGGCACTCGGGCGGCCATATCCATGACGCCGCTGCTCGTCTCGCAGATCTTCGTCGGCTGGGTGGTCCTGAAACGATTTGGATCCACCGCGTGGCGGGAAGGATCGGCGACCCTGCTCGCCCTGGCCGTCGCCGCCGCCCTGGCCCTCGTGGACCAGACCTACCACACGGGAGGCGATCTCGAGTCCTTCCTGTGGCGGTGGGCGCTGCTGTTGGCGCCGCTGCCGTGGCTTCTCAACTCGACCGCGGTGGCGATGATCTTCCTCGCGGCTCTCACCTGGTGGGCGGGCGCGGCAAAGGTCGAGGGCTCGGAGGTGCTGTGGCTGTGGCCGGTGGCGGCTGCGGTCGTACCGCACGTCATCCAGGTCCTGCGCTCCGACCGCCGTGGCCTGCGCGCCGCCAACCTGCAGTGGGCGATTGCGTTGTTTGTGTGCGTCGCTGCGGGAGTCAGTCTCGAAAACCGGGTGCCGGGTCTGTGGATCGTGGTCTACGTCGGGCTCTTCGCGCTCATGATCACCCTCGGCGCCGTCAATCGGCGTGACGAGGAGGGCCTGTGGCGGCGGCCGCTGGAGGCGGTCGGCATCACCGGCAGCGTCGTCTTGTGGCTGATCCTGAGCTTTGACGAGCCGTGGAGACACATCGGTTGGCAACATGTTCGCACCACCGAGAGCTTCCACGAGGTAGCCTCGTGGGTGGACGTGTTGCTGGCGGTGGGTCTGCCGCTGGCGGCGATCGCGGTGATGGCCCTCCTGCTCGATCGCAGGCGACACCGGTTTCAGCTCCTGTGGTGCCTGTCGGTGCCGCTGGTTGCGGTGGTGTGGCCGGTTGTGGCGGCGACCGACTCGGAGTGGATCGGGGCCGTGGCCTTAAACCTCCTCCTCTTCGGAGTCGGCATCGCGACCATCGGCACCGGCCTGAAAACTCAGAGTCTCGCCACCGTCAATCTGGGGATGGTCGTAGTGGCGACCCTGGTGGTCGTGCGTTTCTTCGATTCGGGATTCGGCTTCATTCTGAAAGGGCTTGCCTTCATTCTCGTTGGTATCGGGTTCCTTGTGACCAACTTCGTGCTCTCCCGGCGTCTCCGAGCGACCGTAGTGGAGGACCGATGATGGGCCGAAGACTGCGATTGGCGTTGTTCACGGCCGTGGCCCTGGTACAGATCGCGGTGGCCGGTGGCGCGATCGTGAGGTCAGAGCTCGCGCTTCGAACCGGCGAGGCCTTCCGATTCCATATCCAACCCGTTGACCCGGTGGACGCCTTCCGAGGCCGCTACGTCGCGATCCGCTTTGCGATCGATCGAGCGCCGGTGGCCGACGATCTCGAATTGCGTCCCAAGAAGCGTGTGTTCGTTCCAATCGAGATCGACGCCGACGGATTCGCGATCCTGGGACAAGCCGATGTCGATCCGCCGGCCAGCGGCCCCTACTTACGATTGCGGGCTGGGGGGATCTACCCCGACGAGGAGGGGAATCGCTTCGTATGGGTGACGATGCCGTTCAGACGCTACTACATGGACGAGGATCTTGCCCCGAAGGCTGAACGGGCCGTGTGGGGCGGACGTCGCGGCCAGCGCGAGGCCTCCGTCAGTGTTCGGGTTCGTGATGGGATCGGTGTGATCGAGGAGTTGTACGTGGACGACGTACCGATCCACCAGTGGTTGGCCGAGAACGCTTCAGAGAGTCGTTAAAACGTTAGAACGTTCAACGTTGAACGTCACAACGTTGGGGAGGGCGTTGGTGTCGCCGAGGAGGACGCGCCGCCAGGAAA
The DNA here is from genome assembly GCA_029938595.1 of Thermoanaerobaculales bacterium. GTDB lineage: Bacteria > Acidobacteriota > Thermoanaerobaculia > Thermoanaerobaculales > Sulfomarinibacteraceae > Sulfomarinibacter. The sequence goes on from JAOZUP010000023.1 coordinate 6,053, forward strand.
TCGTCGAGCGACTGCGGGCCGAGGAGTGGGCATTCGCCGATCTGCGTCACGATCTGGGCCTCACGGTACGGATCCTCGAGGAAGACCTGAAGCACATCCAAAAGAGCGTACGAGCCGTCGGCGATCGTCTTCAGCTGAGATCCGCATCGTGTGCGGGTTGCGGGTTCGGGTTCACAGCCAATGCACTGCATCCACCGGGCCGCTGCCCGAGCTGCCGTGACCGCCGAATCGAAGGCCCGTGGCTGCGAATCACCTGACGTGGGCAATTTTTGGAACCGCAAAGACGCGAAGATCGCGAAGACGGACACGAAGTCTATTTCTGACCTAGGTCAATTGAACTCTTTGCGTCTTCGCGGTTCAGATGGGTGGGTGGGCACAAGCCTCAAGCCCCAAGCCTCAAGCCCCGTCATCCTCCGGCATCCACCGCACCTTCAGGTCCCGTGCCGCCCTGACCTCGTCGACCCGCCCTACCGGGGTGTCGTGGGGTGCGGTCTTGACCAGCTCCGGGTTTTCCTCGGCCTCCTTCGCGATCGCGAGCATCGCGTCACAGAAGGCCTCGACCTCCTCGGGCGCGACACTCTCCGCCGGCTCGATCATCAGCGCACCGTGGACGATCAGCGGAAAGGACATGGTCGGAGGGTGGAACCCGTAGTCGAGCAGCCGTTTCGCGATGTCGGTGTTGTGGACCTCGTGTCGCGCCTGCCGGCTGTCGTCGAAAACGACCTCGTGCATGCTGGGCGCGTCGTACTTGAGGTGATAGGCGCCTGAGAGGCGATGGCGGACCAGATTCGCGTACAGAACCGCCACGTCCGACATGGTCCGCAGCCCTTCGGCGCCGAGGCTTCGGATATAGGTCAACGCTCGCACCAGGATCAGGAAGTTGCCGTAGAAGCCGCGCATGGGCCCGATCGATTCCGGATCCTCCCACAGAAGCTCGTAGTCGTCGCCGGTCCGAACCACCCGAGGCACGGGAAGATGGGGGAGGAGGGCTTCAGAGACCGTCACCGGTCCGGCGCCGGGACCGCCACCGCCGTGCGGTGTCGAGAAGGTCTTGTGGAGGTTGATGTGCATGGCGTCGGCGCCCATCAGCCCAGGCAGCGCACGGCCGGCAAAGGCGTTGAGGTTGGCGCCGTCCAAGTAGATGAAGCCGCCGCGATCGTGGACGATCTTCGATATTTCGACGATTCGGTGCTCGAAGACGCCGAGGGTGTTGGGTACGGTGAGCATGATGGCTGCGACCGTGTCGTCCATCATCTTCTCGAGGGCTCCGAGGTCGATCGTGCCGTCGTCGGCGGAGGCGATCTCGACCGCGCGGTAGCCGGCAAAGCTCGCCGTCGCAGGGTTGGTGCCGTGGGCCGAGTCGGGGACCAGCACCACCTCGCGGGGGTCGCCGCGGGTGGAGAGGGCCTTGCGGATCATGAGGATGCCGGTGAGCTCGCCGTGGGCGCCGGCGGCCGGCTGCAGGGTCACCCCGGGCATCCCGGTGATCGTCTTGAGCGCCTCCTCGAGCTCCCATATGAGACGAAGGGCACCCTGAATTTGAGCCACGGGCTGGAGGGGATGGATGGAAGCAAATCCGGGCAGGCGAGCGGTTTGTTCGTTGATGCGCGGGTTGTACTTCATTGTGCACGAACCGAGCGGATACAACCCCTCGTCGACCGCATAGTTGAGCTGGCTGAGGCGGTGGAAGTGCTGCACCACCTCCATCTCACCAATATCTGGAAAGTGGGGGTCGGGGTCCCGTACGAGGTTGGCCGGAAGCACCCTGGCAGGCTCGACCGGTGGCACGTCGAGGGTCGGCAGCATGTAGCCCTGCCGGCGTACCCGGCGAGGATTGAGCTCGAAGAAGAGCGGCTCCGGGCGGATGGCGCGGTGCCTCATGAGAGCTTCTCCAGAGCGGCAACGAACGCTCCGATGTCGGAGGCGGAGTTGCGCTCGGTGACCGCGACCAGGATTCCGTCGGGCCACGATCCGCCCCAGGTTGCGGTGGGCACACCGGCCAGCACCTTCCCCCCCGCGAGACGATCGACGAGCTCGGGTCCGGTGCCCGGACCGAGCAGCAGGAACTCGTTGAATGTCGGGCTTGACGGGTAGGCGAGCCGCCACGGACCATCGAGTTCAGCGATGCGTCGTTTGAGCTCCTCGCTCCGCGCCAGGCACGAGGCGGCGAGCTCGCGCAGGCCGGCGCCGCCGACGGCCTCGAGCCACACCGTCGCAGCAAGCGCCATCAGCCCCTGGTTGGTGCAGATGTTGGAGGTCGCCTTGGCGCGCCGGATATGCTGCTCGCGGGTCGAGAGGGTGAGACAGAAGGCGCGGTTGCCCTCCTCGTCCATCGTCTCACCGGCGAGCCGTCCCGGCATTTGCCGCACGTGCCTGTCGGCGCATGCGAAGAAGCCGAGGTGCGGACCGCCGAAGCCGGGCGCGATCCCGAAGCTCTGGGCCTCTCCGCAAACGACATCGAATTCGAAATCGCCTCCGCCGGCAAGGAGGCCGAGAGAGACGGCCTCGGTCACGACCTGCACCGCCAGCGCGCCGCCTTCATGTGTGGCGTCGGCGAGCGAGGGCAAATCCTCGACAATGCCGAGGAAGTTCGGCGACTGGAGGACGACGCAGCAAGCCCGGTCCGACGCGGCAGCACGAACCTGTTCCGGGTCGAGTCTGCCGTCATCGGTTGGCGGCACGACCACAACCTCGATGCCGGCGGCCGTGGTGTAGGTGTCGAGGACCTTCCGGTACATGGGGTGGAGGGTTTCGGCCACCACCACCAGGTTGCGTTTGCCCCGCAGCACGCGGTGACTGAAGAGCACCGCCTCGACCAGGGCGGTTGCGCCGTCGTACAACGAGGCGTTGGCCACCGGAAGGCCGGTGAGGCGGCCGATCAGGGTCTGGAACTCGAAGATAACCTGGAGAGTGCCCTGGGAAATCTCGGGCTGGTACGGCGTGTAGGAGGTGAAGAACTCGGCTCGCGAAAGGACAGCATCGACCACTGCGGGTTGAAGATGACGATAGACGCCGGCACCGAGGAAGCAGGGCAGGGAGTCCATGACGGCATTGGCGTTCGCCATCGCGGCAAAAGTTTTTCGGATCCCGTCTTCATCTTGAGCCGGTGGCAGATCGAGTCGCTCCGTACACACCTCTGCCGGGATTGACGCGAAGAGGTCGTCGACGGTTTTCAGGCCGAGCAAGGTGAGAATGTGGCGCTGGTCATCGTTACCGGCGCCGACCCACGGGTGCATCAGCCGCTCTCCTGCTCCAGGAACTGCTGGTACGCTTCGGCGTCGAGGAAGTCCTCACCTTCGGCGGATCCGCTGATTTTGACCAGCCAGCCGGCGCCGTAAGGGTCCTCGTTCACCAGGTTCGGCTCGTCCTCGAGACGCTCGTTGACCCCGATGACCTCGCCCCCGACCGGGGCCAGGAACTCGGAGACGGCCTTGACGGACTCGAGGGTGCCGAGCTCCTCGCCGGTAGCAACGCCGGTGCCCACCTCGGGCAACTCCACATAGACCACCTCACCGAGCTGGTCCTGTGCGTAGTTGGTGATCCCGATGACCACCGCGTCACCCTCGACCCGGATCCACTCGTGCGAGCGGCCATACAGCAGTTCAGCGGGAAGGGACATGGATCATTCCTCCTTGGTCGGGAATCATATCGCTTTTTCAGACTTCTTCCGCGAGTAAAACGGAAGCTCGACCACCCGTGCGCGAGCGGAACGGTTGCGGATCTCGACGAAGAACTCCGTCCCCACCCCGGTCGCCTCGATCGGAAGGTAAGCCATTCCGAGCGCTTTGCCAAGGGTCGGTGACTGAGTGCCGGAGGTGACCTCGCCGATCGGCTCGCCGGCATCGGCATCGAGCATCACGGGGTAGCCATGGCGTGCGATGCCGCGATCGACCATCTCGAAGCCGACGAGCAGGCGTTCGACGCCCTCCTCTTTTTGTCGTTCGAGCACGTCGCGGCCGATGAAATCGCCCTTGCCGAGCTTGACGATCCAGCCCAAACCGGCCTCGAGCGGCGTCGTGGTCTCATCGATGTCGTTGCCGTACAAGCTCATGCCGGCCTCGAACCGGAGGGTGTCGCGCGCCCCCAGTCCGGCCGGTTGCACCCCCTTGGGACGGCCCTCGTCGAGGATGGCCCGCCAAATACCGGGGGCGGCAGAAGGCGCGACGTAGACCTCGAAACCGTCCTCGCCGGTGTAGCCGGTGCGGGCGACGAGGGCGGGGGCGCCGGCCACCTCGGCGGTCACGAATCGGTAGTATTTGATTGCGCTCAAATCCTGCGGTGTGAGCGGCTGTAGGACCTCTGCCGCGAGCGGTCCCTGGAGCGCGATCTGGGCGTAGTCGTTGGAGAGATCCACGATCTCCACTCCGTCGTGGTCTTGCGCGAGATCGGACAGGTAAGCAAAGTCCTTGCGGCGGTTGGCGGCGTTGACCACCAGCAGATACTCGTCGTCGGCCATCTTGTGGACCAGGATGTCATCGACGAAGGTGCCTTCGGGGTACATCAGGCCGGTGTACTGGGCGCGGCCTACGGTCATCTTGGAATGGTCGTTGCACGATACCAGCTGTACGAACTCGAATGCGGCGGGACCGCGGATCACGATCTCGCCCATGTGGGAGACGTCAAAGAGCCCGGCGCGGTTCCGTACCGCCTGGTGTTCCTCGACCAGGCTCGTGTACTGCACCGGCAGCTCGAAACCTGCGAACTCCACCATCCGGCCCCCGGCAGCCACGTGCTCGTCAAAAAGAGGCGTTTTCTCGATCTGATCGGACTCATTCATTGGGCCGCATCCTCCCTGCCAACCTCAGTGGGCAGGGTACCATTTCGAGTGTTGATTTTCCCGGTCTGGAATACCATTCGGACGGCATGTTGCCGTCCTTGCGATGTCAGCTGATTAGCTCTCGCCAACCATCTTGGCGATGATCTCCTCGGCCCGTTCCAGCTCTTCGGTGGAATTCTCCACCTGCGAGATCAGATATCGGTATCCTTCCCTGAGCTTGTCGATGTCCTTCAAACGCACCAGCTCGAGGAGCTTCTCCAGGGGTTCGCGCCCGATGCCCTTTGCCCCGACTCTGCCGATCTCCCGCTCCAAAATCACCCTGACCAATGACAGCACTTCGCTCTGCTCCTGGCGCTGTTGGGGAGGCGGCTCACCCTCGCCGTCCGGGGAGACGAAAGCTCCCTCGGGTGGCGCCTCGGCGGAGGTGTCGGGAGAAGCCTCGGCAGGGATCTTCGCGTCGGCCCGGTCACCTGCGAACAGGCCGTTGGGCAGGTCGCGTAGCTCGCGGCTGAAGCGGCCCAGCATCAGGTAGAGCTCCTTTTCGGAGGCGAAGTTCCCCACCAGTCGCGCATTGCGGTCGAGCTCCAGAGACTCGGACTCCTGGAGCATGATATTGGCCCGAGCACCTTTTTCAAGCGTAATGGTCTGGGCACGGACGCGCCATGCCGTCAACTCGCCGGCGACGAAGCACGAGTCGGCTGCCTGCACCGATATGGCCTCGACTTTGACGTCGGGGTCGATGCGCACCGAGCCGTTGCCGGACTCGATCACCGAGTACACACCCGAGTTCTGGATCACGAGATTTCCGGGTGTGCGGATGGCCAGCTGGCCGTTCTCGTTGACCGAAATGTCGGTGCCGTTGGGGATGATCATGGTTGGAAAGTTCTTGACCTCGTCCATGGGTTTACCTCCCTTTCATTCGCGACGGCAGCGGATCGAATGCAGGCACGGGCGCCCTGCGGCCGCGAACCAGAAGCTCTTCGTGTCCGGTCCATTGGTAGTTGAGTATGTAGATCCTGGGGTCCACCGGCACTGGCTCGTCGCCGATCTCCTCCCTCACTCGAACCTCGTAGTGCAGGTGGGGTGAGGTGCTCCATCCGGTGTTGCCGACGGTACCCACCTCCTCGCCGCGACGAAGATCGGCGCCCCGGCGAACGGTGATTTCCTGGAGGTGGGCATAGATTGTGAGGTAGCCCTCTCTGTGGGCGACTACGACGACGTTGCCGTAACGCCACCAGCGGACGTTGCGCCGCAGTGGGTAGCGGCCGGCGAAGACCACTCTACCGCCTCCCGAGCACAGTACCGGTGTGCCTTCGCGGGCGGCGAGATCGATCCCGGAATGGAAATCGACCGTGTTGGTGAAGGGTGACGTGCGGTTTCCGAACGGTGAGGTGAGTACGAAGGTACCGACGGGCAGCGGGCAGATTGAGGGAACGGTCTGGGCGAGGTCCTCATTGGACTGGGCAAAGCTCGCCAGCTCGTCCGCCAGAGTGAGCAGGGCCTTCGTGTCCGATTCCAGCTTGAGTCCCCGGCGAACGGCGAGGCTGGCCTCGGGGATCTCGATGTCGAGGGTTTCCGGTTCAGGGTATCCGCCAAGGCCCTCAGAACCCTGAGGGGAGCCGAGGATCAAGCTCATCTGGCGCTGGAGAGCCCGTGCGGAGGCGACCTCTCTTTCGAGACGATCGAGGGCCATGTGGCGTTGGGTGAGGATCTCGTGCTGAAGATGATGCTGTTGGGTCAGGGAATGGAGCTGCCCGGTGAGGAGCAGGGACCGGACGCCGAGCGGTGCGAGAATTGTACCCGCGACCAGTACCAGCACGAGAACTGCACAGGCCGCTACCAGCCAGCGGAACCCTTTCCTGCTGAGAAAGTGGTAACGCACCTGTTGGCGGATGTTCGCCGGGTGAAACTGGATCTCATACATGCTCTAATACCAATGATGACTCTCCGCACCGCTGGATGTTGTGTCCGTGCTCACGGATGCAGGGTGCGGCAGAGTCTCTGATCAGCGTAGCACGGTGACACGCTTGAACGTCAAACGTTGAACGTTTCCACCAGCCCACTCTTACTTTTTTCGTTGTTTCCGAAAAGACGGGTGGTTGGGTGGAACGTTCTAACGTTTAACGTTCCAACGTTTGAACGTCAGGCGGCTCGCAGGGCCGCTACCGGATCCTGGCGTGAGGTCTTCCAGGCCGGCCATATCGAAGCAATAAAGACCAGCAGAAGGCAAACGCCCACCACCGCTGCGAGGTGGAGGGGGGCCGGGATCAGCGGGATCGAGTCCACCATGTAAATGCGGGCGAGCCCGGGTGGAAAGCGGATGGCGCGGGTGGCCGTCATGATCCAGCTCGCGACGCAGCCGAGGGCGATCCCGGCCAACACCCCCGAACCCCCGAGCAGCAATCCGGAGAGAACCAGCACCCTGCGGATCATGGCAGGCGTTGCGCCCAGCGCCTGCAGCATGCCGGCGGAACGCTGCTTGTCGATAGCGAGAACCACGAGCGCCGAGCTCACCTGGAACGAGGACACGGCCACTACCAGGCTCAGCACGACGAAGAGCGATAGTGTTTGCCAGCGGATGGCGGCAAACATTGCACTGTTCATCTCCCGCCAATCGGTAAAGAGCAGACGAGGATCGAGGTCCGCGAGGTTCTCCCGCGCGCGATCCACGGCCATCGGATCTGCGAGCTCGATTTCGATGCCGGCCACGCCGAGCTCGGGGAGTATTTGGAGTGTTTCAGAGAGGGGGATGGTTATCCAACGCTCGTCAAACTCGGCAAAGGCGAGCCGGAAGGTGCCAATCACCTCCAGCCGCAACGCCGGGAGGATCCAGGATCCTCCTTCCGGTGGGAGGCGGACGGTGGCCGTGTCGCCCTGCGAGAATCCGACCCGCTCCGACAGCCGCCCGCCGAAGACCGCGACCAGACCCTGATCCGCGGGCCAGACGTCGAGCCCGGTGTACGACGGGGGATCGGCGACTGCCTTGAGGGTGACTGGGATCGGGTTGGTGGGCTCCGAGGGGTCGACCAACAGGCCCGAAAGATAGGTGACCGGAGTCGCTCGCAGCACCCCGTTCACCGCCGCGATGCGTCCCGAGAGCTCGGCTGCTTCTCCGGGCTCCAGCGAACCGAGGGCGAAGCCAACCATGTGGGCATTGCCGCGCTGTAAGGCGGTGGCGATTGCCCGCGAGTAGCCATTCATCAGGGCCAGCGTAATGACCAGGGCGGTCACGGCGAGCGCCACCCCGGCGAAGGCCGCCAATGAGGTGCCGCGAAGCAGCACTCCGGTTCGCCGGCGCAGAAAGCGCAGGGCAAGCTCAAACTCCAGGTTCACGAGGGAGAGTCTACTGCAATCAGACCTTTCGCCGAATCGGCGCAAGTAAAGAGGTGAGAGGTGAGGAGGTGAGAAGTTAGGAGGTTAGGAAGTCAGGGAGTTAGGGAGTCGTCTATCGCAATCACTATCGGTATCGAAACCTCAGATCGGTGGCGTCCATTTCGATAGCGATAGCGATCCCGATAGCGATAGCGACTGTTGGTCGGCCTAACCTCCTAACTCCTAACCCTTTTTGGCGCGATACGTGACCGAACGGACGATACCCATGACGTCGTCCCTTGAGATTCCGGCGGAATCCATGATTGCCAGCACTTCGGCCGGTGCTGCTTTCTCGGTCATTTGCAGGAAGTCAACGTCCTTGAGGATTTCGAGATCGGTGAGCCCCGCGTCGGCGAGCTTCTGGAAATAGGATTCTCGCTTCTCGGCGCCGGCCACGCAGCCGACATAGGCGAGAACGTCGTGCGAGACCGCGTCGGGCAATTCTCCGTCGAGAATTACGTCCGAGATCACCATGCGTCCCCCGGGTTTGAGAACACGGGCGATCTCGCGGAAAACGACGGCCTTGTCGGGAACCAGATTGATGACGCAGTTGCTGGTGACTGCGTCGACCGAGGCATCATTAACTGGAAGCTCCTCGAGGCGACCCTCGCGAAACTCGATGTTGTCCTGCCCGGCCGCGTTGTCCCTGGCCTTGGCGAGCATCGCCGGGGTCATGTCGACGCCGATGACCCGGCCGGTGAGGCCGACCTGTTGCGCCGCGATCAGGGCATCGATGCCGGCGCCGGACCCGAGATCGAGAAAGGCCTCGCCCTCTTCAAGCTCGAGGTGCTGGAGCGGTGCGCCACAACCGAGGCCGAGGTTGGTCCCCTCCGGCAAAAGGTTGAGATCGACACTTTCATAGCCGAGATTGGTGGCCACGGCCTCCGCGGTGCCACCGCAGGTGCTGCCCCCGCAGCACGACGAGCCGGTATTGGCGATTCCGGCGTACCGTTCGCGAACGGTCCTCACCACCGCCTCGGAGTCGGAAGGATCGAGGTTGGTCTGTAGAGGTTTATCTCTCATGTTTTGCTCCATCGGTTGGTGACGGAGAGATCTCCGTCATGAGGTGGTCGTATGCACCCGGGCAGCATTTCTCGGTGGCCGAGCGGATCGCGGTCAGCAGCTGGTCGAGCGCCGTGAGGGTGTCTGTTACGGATCCTGTCGGAAGGCGGTTGAGGACCGAGCCGGCGAACGCCTCTTCCTGGCGGCGGACCCCATCCGCGGCTGCCCGTCCGGTTGGGCTCAGGATCACCCGCTGGGCGCGCCCATCGGCGGGGTCGGTTTCTCGGACCACCAGCCCCCGGCCCTCGAGACGGGCGAGATTGCGGGTGAGGGTGCTGGGGGTGATGCCCAACCGTTGGCCCAGATCGCTGAGCCGCAGGCTGCCGTTCTCCAGAGCCTCGAGGGTTGCGGCCTGGGCGACGGTCATGCCGCAACAGCTCATGTCGGCGCGCTCGGCGAGTGAGAAACGGCGCACCAGCGCGCGGATGTTTTCCAACAACCTTCGGGCCTGCTCTCCAGAGTCGGTTGCCAGATCGTTCATTCAATCTCCGAATTTAGTTGTATATTACAAATATTCTATTGTCAATGACCGACAGCGGTCCTCATCACGATGTTCGAGTGCTTATTGCAGTTTCACATTTGAATGTTACGAGCCGGCCGGTAGCGGGAAGCTGGCGAAGTTTGCGGACGAACAGACGCACACCAACCGAGGGCTTCGAGACGGGCCCGCGTCAGTGCTTGATCTCTTCATCGGGATCGCAATCGAAATCGCAATCGGTATCGAATTCTCGAATCGGCGCTGTCTTTTCGATAGCGATAGCGATAGCGATCCCGATAGCGATTGATGCCCAGGTCGTGCTTAGCCCTTCGCCGTGCTAAGTACCGGAATCCGAGGTTTCTCTGGGCTGGCGTCTGACTCGGACTCGGACGCGGATTCGGGTAAATACAGCGGATTACAGTACTTTCGTGTAGAATGCGCGCCTTATGGCGGAGTGGACCCCCTCGTCGTGGCAGAACAGGCCCGCCGGCCAACAGCCGGCCTATCCGGACAGCCGAGCTCTGGCGGGGGCGGTCGCGCAGCTTGCGAGCCTACCGCCATTGGTCACCTCCTGGGAAGTGGAACGGCTCAAGACTCAGCTTGCAGAAGCAGCGGCAGGAAAACGATTCCTCCTCCAGGGCGGGGCCTGCGCCGAGCGCTTCGACCAGTGCTCGGCCGACATCATCACCAACAAGCTCAAGATCCTCCTGCAGATGAGCCTCGTGCTCACTCACGGACTCAAGCGGCGGATCATCAGGGTCGGACGATTTGCAGGGCAGTACGCGAAGCCTCGCTCTGCTGATACCGAGGAGCGTGATGGCATCACCCTCCCGAGCTATCGCGGCGAAATCGTCAACGGGCCCGGCTTTTCCGCCGAGGAGCGGGCACCCGACCCCGAGCGGATGCTGCGTGGATTCGAGCATGCGGCAATGACCCTCAACTTCATCCGTTCGTTGGTGGACGGCGGCTTCGCCGACCTCCACCACCCGGAATACTGGGATCTCGACTTCGTCTCACACTCGCCGCGTGCGCAGGAGTACCAGCGGATGGTGGAGAGCATTTCCGACTCCTTGCGATTCATGGAGACCTTGGCAGGGATCCGGGCCGCGGAGATCACCAGGGTTGACTTCTACACCAGCCACGAGGCGCTGCTGTTGCCCTACGAGCAGGCGGTGACGCGCCGGGTGCCACGGCGTGAGGGCTGGTACAACCTCGGCACCCACTTTCCGTGGGTCGGTCTCCGCACGGCGGAGGTGGACGGCGCCCACGTGGACTACTTCCGCGGCATCCGCAACCCGATCGGTATCAAAATCGGCCCGACGATGACACCCGAGTGGCTACTCGAGCTGCTTGAAATCCTCGACCCGAATTCGGAGCCCGGGCGTCTGACGCTGATCCACCGCATGGGGCACGCGAAGGTGGCCGAGCGTTTGCCGCCGCTGATCGAGGCGGTCCAACGTGCCGAACGCACGGTGCTGTGGTGCTGCGACCCGATGCACGGCAACACCGAGACCACCGCAGGCGGCCGCAAGACTCGCCGCTTCGAGAACATCCTCTCCGAGCTCGAGCAGAGCTTCGAGATCCACGCAGACCTCGGTTCCTACCAGGGCGGCGTCCACTTCGAGCTCTCGGGCGACAACGTCACCGAGTGCATAGGCGGTGCCCGCGGCCTGTCTGAGGTCGATCTCGACCGTGCCTACGAGTCGCGCGTCGACCCGCGGCTCAACTATGAGCAGGCATTGGAAATGGCGCTGCTCATCGGGCGCATGGTCGCCAGGATGAATTCTGAATGAGGAATTAGGAATTAGGAATTGGGAATGCCGCCCACCCACCCAGGGAGGTTGATGTCACTGGGGAGGATTGGC
>JAOZUP010000023.1:17616-19026 GCA_029938595.1 Thermoanaerobaculales bacterium
GAATTAGGAATTCCCACCCTTCCCCCCGCTGTTCTCGAGCGCTATTCGGGGTTGGTGGTCGGAATTCTTAATTCCTAATTCCTAACTCCTAATTCGAAAGTAGTTTGACGCTTCCCGACGAGGTGTCGACCTTGAGGTCCACCGCTTCGGGGCCGCCGTCGAACTGGAGGTTGTCCTTCTCCCTCACAAACCCGGGGAAGTCGCTGTTGATGCCGCCCGAGCTGACATCCACCGAGCCCGCGAAGACGGTACCAGCGGGGAAGCGCAGGGTGACGCCGCCCGAGCTGGCGCCGGCCCGGACCTTGGCGCCCGCCGGGATCGCGTCCCACTGTGCTGTAATGCTGCCCGAGGAGGAGTCAAAACTGGCGTTGCCGAGCAAACCAGTCAGATTTGCGCTGCCGGAGGAGGTGTCGACCGTTGCCTTATAGGCTCCGCCGCTGAGCCGCGCAGAGCCCGACGAAGCATCGGCCGTGAAAACATCCAGAGGCCGATTCACGGCAGCTTTTACCGAGCCTGACGAGGTGTCGGAGTGCAGCTCGCGCATCGCTCCGTCGACTGTCAAACTGCCCGAGGAAGCGTCAAAGCGGACCACGGCGTCGCCAAAGTCCCCCGAGATCTGAGCACTTCCCGACGACGAATCAACTATGAGGTTCATCCCCGGGGGCATCCGCACGGTCACGAGGCCTTTGGCCGACACCGACTTCCAGTTGAAGCCATTCTTGCGCGTGGAGCGGATGATGAGCTTGTTGCCCTCCTCGAGAAACTTCGGTTTCAGCGCTTCGAGGTATTTCTGCGAGCTCTTCCCGTCCCCCTTGACCTCGATGTCGACGACAACCTCGACTGTGTCGCCGGGTTTAGCGGTGACCTCAACGCGGTGAAACGAAACATCCACTACCACCGTGTCGCCGGCTCGGGCCGAAAATACATGCTCCTTGTGGAGCTCAATACCGGCATGGGCCGTGGCAATCGCAAGAAACACAGCGGCGATGACGACGAGGGGCACGCGTACACGCATTATGACCTCCTGGCCTGACTCAGATTAGGAACGAAAATAGCTCCGATTTATTATCCCTTGAGATCTTTCAATTCAACTGAAAAGAGAAATTGCGACCGTCTTCGTTGGTCACCTTCACCTTGATCGAAGACGTGACGGTCTTGTCGATGGTGGTCGTCTTGCCGAGCAGACAGTCGGCCACCGCCCAGGGCATCGTCGCCTCGATACGGCCCGAGCCCGCACCACTGATTTCGAGATCCAACTTACCGCCCCGCCGGCGGGCCGCGATCGTGGTTTCACCATCCCGATATGAAGCTCGCGATCGCGGGCCGCCCTGATCGAGTTTCTGCAGAAGCTTCTCCATCCCGGTGTCGATCTCGCCCTGACAATCGAGGTCGGAACCAATGAGCTCCTCC
>JAOZUP010000292.1:0-1696 GCA_029938595.1 Thermoanaerobaculales bacterium
GTCATTGGTATCGGCGGGGGGCGGCCAGGCGCACAGAGGATGCGGACTTCGCGGCTGCTGCCGAGGCCCTTGATCAAGCCGCCAGCGAGGAGCCTTGATTGGGGCAATTAACCAAAGAGGTGCCTGGCACGATTAGAATAATGCCCAAAACTCTCATGCTACCGAAACATTCCGATACTCATCACTGGCACTGTTACGGGTTGCAATTCTCGATATCAGGCACAATATTATATAGAAGATGAACCGCTGAAAGGAATATGGCGATGCGAAGCCACGTGAGTGCTGTATGTATCGGTCTTCTCGCTTTTTTGTTCCTGCCGTGCACGGTCCCTGCCTCCGATGTGGCGCCTCTGGTAGTGCCTGCGGCGGCGTTTCGAAGCGATTCGGCAAACATGGAGGCGTATCGGTTCGAGGACTACGGCTACGTCCGTGGCGTCGGGAGCACGGTGGATCTCTTCGCTCCGGTGTATCTCCCGCACGGAGCGGTCGTGACCCGTCTCGAGGCGTTCGTAATCGATCCGACCGACGCCTGTGCGCAGAACGAGATCCGCGTGCACCTCGAACGGACCAGTAACGACGGTACTATCGATCCCGTCCCGATGGCATGGGACTGGTCGGCGACCAACTCCGTCAACATCCAGGTCATCGATGACGCCTCCATTGCCTATGCCACCATCGACAACACGAACTACCACTACTACGTGCACGTGTCGCTGTGCAGTAGCCTGCATTTTCTGTACTCGGTGAGGATTGACTATGTGGATTAAGAAGTCCGCCACGTCTCTGGGTATTGTCGCTGCTGGCGCTTGCCTCGTCATCTGGTTGTCATTGTTGCCACAGCCTGTGAGTGCTGGCGAGAAAAGTCTGCCGTCGTCGAGCCCGCAGGTGGTGCCGGCGGCGGCGTTTAGTCACAACGGGAATGGTCAGCAGGATCACCTCACCTACGGGGGGGTGGTCTCCTGGTACGGACCGAGCAGCGAGGTGTGCCTGAAGGCCCCCGTGCAGCTCCCTCTGGGTGCCAGGGTCACTTCCCTGTGGGCGGCCCTGGAGGACACGTCTACGTCCGACAACGCGGTCGTGCGCCTCGAGCGGCTGAGCTATGGCACCGGTGATGCGACGACCATGGGTTCGGTCTTCTCGACAGGCTCGAACCCCGGGACTCGCATTCTTCTCAGCCCGGCCATCGTCGAGCGGTTTGTCGACCACCGCGAGAACGCCTACTACCTGACGTTGTGTTTGTACGAGGACACGAGCTTTTACGCAGCTGGCGTCAGCTACGAGGAGACTCTGATTTTCACCGATCGGTTCGAAAGGGGCGACACCAGCCGCTGGAGCTCGGCGGCGGTCAAGTCGGCGGCCATCGAGCCGATAGCACATGCTCCGCCTCCCATTGCCGCCGTTCCCGAGGCCCTGCAGGAACGTCTTGCCGAGGGCGGCTTCCCCTCCGTTGCGGTGGCACTTGACACGATCACCTCGAGCATGAAGGCGGCCGGCTACAACCCGCCGCTCGTCATTCCTGCGGCTGACCTGGTTCCCCAGGTGCGATTCATGGATTTCGAGTACGTCTACCCCGGTGGGTACGCCAAGGGTGTCAACACCGTCAACCTGTACGGACCCGCACTGCTCCCGGAAGGGGCGACCGTGACCTCGGCGTTTGCCGTGGTCTACGACAACGAACCGGGCAGTGACCCGTTGT
>JAOZUP010000292.1:1706-5512 GCA_029938595.1 Thermoanaerobaculales bacterium
AAACAAGTGTGAGCTTGCGACGAACCGCCCCCTCCACGGGAATGGGCGACGATCTCGCGCGGATGTCGACCTCCGGTGCGTCGAGCGAAGTGCAGGTGATTCTGGATCTTTCCGTGACTAACGCGCTGGTCGACTACCCCGGGTACACCTACAACCTCGGCGTGAGTCTGCCAGGACCGGATCACCGGTTCTACGCGCTGATTGTGTATTACACGCCGGGAACCTAATCGGCATCGGTCTCAGCCGCGGCCAGACACCAAGTTTGTAAATCGTGCCAGGCACCAGGGTATTGATGTTATGACCGTTCCACCGAACCAGGTGGAGGTAGGGGATGGGTCGTCGGCCGGGGATTCTGTTGGCTGCTGGGATCTACCACGTGTACAACCGGGTGGCTCGCGGTGAGCACGCCTTCCGTGACGAGAGCGAGGCGGGCAGATTCGAGGCCCTGCTTGCCGCCTTGGGTGCCACCCTTCGCATTGACGCATTGTTGCGAGCTCCGGCTGAGGGCCACTGATCCGGGGGATTTGAGCCGATCCCCGAATGTGCGGCCGTATCTCTCTGGGTGATACCGATCAATGTGTGTCCCCGTCACAATGCATCAATGCGGAACGTGGCACCCACGAACTTCTATGGAACTAACCTACAGGGTGGATTAACCTACCCGGGCGGGTCTGGTGGCGGTGGCGGCAGCTACGGCGGCCGAGGTCTTCATAGGGGGCGGACTCTAGCACGGTGGTCTGATTACCCGCCGACGGTCACCGACCACGCCGTGGTGTCACCGCGTTCAAATCCGTCGGCGAAGATGGAATCCGGGCCGGGCATCACGACGTGGTCTGTGACGCTGATGTGCTCGGTCACGGCAATCAAAGTAGCTGGAGCCGCGAGGGGGTGATCCGACACCGCAATCGGCTCTACCACGTGGATCATCAAAGCCGGACGGACAGCCATCGCGTCCTCCACCGTCACGGTTTCACTCACTTCGATGCGAACCGCCAGACGCGGTTGCACCACGTCGGTCACTGTGATCGACTCGAGAATCTCGATGACGACGGGGGTCACGACCTCGATCAGTACTTCGTCGCTCACGGCCACAGTCTCGCTGACTGTGACTTTGGCAGGCGGTTCGTAACCCTCCTCGATCTCGGTGGCCACCCAGTCCGAGTTGTTTGACGGATCCGGATCGAAGGTCGTGCTCGTCACGGATGCGCGATTCGTGACCACGGCGAGCAGACCGATCCCGCGAGGAAAGGACCACAGTCCATCATCGTAGGTCGTCAGGACGGATCCTGCGTCGCAGTCGATCTGGAGCACCACCCCGCCTCCGCCGCACGACGGATCGGCGACCCAGCACTTCCCACGGTGATCGACCTTGACGTCGACGGGCTCGCACAGGTCAACACCGTCGATGGGCATGATCACGTTCTGGGCGCCGCCGGAGAGCTCCACCCGCACGAGTCCCGAGTCGGCATCGGCAACCACCACCGCCTGGGGGCTGAGCTGGGCCACGGCCCGCGGCCGGGAAAGGAATCCATACTCGGAAACCAGGGTCCGACCGCCCGTAATCGGGTTGATCCGCACGAGCTTCCCCACCGCATCGGCCACGATAAGGTCTCCGTTCGTCAGCACGTCGATCCCCCAGGGCTGCTCGATGAGGATCCCGGTGGCAGTAACGGTCTGCGCCCCGCTGTCGGGGTCGATCTCGATCACCCTGCCGTACTGCTCCGGCAGCTCGGGTCCCGTGGGATCGGCGACGAAAACCCGACGCTGGTCGTCCATGGCGATGCCCGTCGGGTTGAGCAACTCCCCCCCCGAACTCAGGAGGGTCTGCGCGCCGGTGGAACGATCGATCCGGATGACCCGCCCGTCAGCGATCGGGACGCCGCCCGACTGCGGCGACGGGTCGACCAGATCGGCCACGAGCAGGGTCGGGCCGGCCTCGCCCTCGATGCCCCTCGGCGCCACCAGCTTGTCGCCCGAAGCGAAGATCCCATGCTCGTCGTATCTCGTCCCCACGATCGCCGTCGCCGGTTGGCCCAAGGCCGACGCCGTACCGGTGAGAACCACCCCAACCTCGGCGATGTTGGGAAACACAACGGCCAGAACCTCGATCTCGAATTCGTGGTTCGCCCCCGACGCCAATTCCGGAAGGTTGCAGATCACGCTGTGGCCGGCCGCCTGGTAGCTGCAGCCGGGCGACGCCGACTCAAAGACCGCATCGGAGGTCAGCGGATCAGTTACCGTCATGCCGGTGGCCGTGTCCGGGCCGAGGTTCAGAACGGAGAGGGTGTAGATGAGGGTGGGCCCCGAGCCCGCCACGACGTGGTCGACAGTCTTCACAAGGGTCAGATCGGCCTCTTGAGCGCCGGCGGAGACCGCCAAGCCCAGAGTGACCGCAAGAGCCGAAACCCGGTTCAATGCTCCACCTTCGAAACTACGGATCAGCTGAAGCTGATGGTGACGGTCACCTGGATGATCTGTCCAGCGTCGACCGCAATCGGAGACGGGAGCGTCATCCGAGTGAAGTCTCCACTCGATGCTCCTCCTTCCCCTTTACATGCATTCGGCGAATATGAGGGAGAACACAACTTGTAGATTGTCCCAACCACGCTCACCGGTTCCGAATTGTCTGCGGTCACCGAACCCGCCAACACCACCGTGGATGTGGCCGAGATTTGTAGGTTGCTTGAGTGAGGGGGATTTCCCCAAAGTGATCCCTCCTCTGCAATGCGACACGTGATCGCATCACCCAGGCTGTCATCACAAGGCCCAACTCCGGGTCCATTTTCAAGATAGACGAGGTACGATCCCAATGTGGAGGTGGTTGTGAGTACTGACGCAAGAAAACTTCTTGCCGGGGGATCAACCAGAGCGTTTTCAAACTCCGTCGCGCTCACCAGCGTCCCGTCCGGATCCAGGATCTCAATCTTCCAGTGTCCGTGGACCTTGATCCCTTCATCGGCCTGGGCGCCGACCTCGGGCGTCATCAATAACCCCAACATGACTACGAGCCCCACTGCTACAATCTTTCGCATGATCACTCCTTCCCCCTCTCCAACCCGTGCGTAGCGACGCCGATACATATGGGCGAGAGAGCGTCTCAAATTCAATTCTCCGGTTGCGATATCTGAGTGAACATACAGTACTCGTGCGCGAGAAACAAAGGAGATGATTGTTGCCGTCGAGCGAGGGATAGGAAATTCCTTTCGTTCGACTTTATGCTGACACGGTGTTTGGGGTCCTTTATGGGTCCCAGAATGAGTTCGCAGGCGTCGGGCGCCCTCCTGAATCGGCAGGAGCCGGCGGCCAAAAGGGCCTGTCCCGGCACAGCGCCGCCAGAACCCCGATCCAGCGCCCAAATGCCGCCGCTACGAGCACACCCCGCACCGGCGGCTGCAGCCGAAATGGGCTCACGAAGCGGCGGAGAGAGCTGCCGCACTCGGTGGACCGCGAGGAGATCGCGCCTCGGCCTTCGCGAGGTGCCTCAGAATCGCGTCCACGACATCGTGGTCGATGATGAACGCCATCAGTGCCAGGTTCCAAGATCCTAAGATTTGTAACCGTAACCGTGCCAGGCACCACTTTGAATACTTGGAATAATCGATGTGGAGAAACGGATGGCGAGGGCGGGGCGGAGCTTTGAGGAAGGCCGGATCTACCATGTCTACAACCGAGTAGGTGGGGGGTCGAAGGCGTTTGCTGACGAAGAGCTGGCAGCTACATTCGTCGAATTACTGCGGTTGCGATGGGCCGTATGGGTGCCACGTGTGCGCCAGGCGAAGCCTGGGGAAGGGGGAAGAGATGACGTG
>JAOZUP010000293.1 GCA_029938595.1 Thermoanaerobaculales bacterium
ACGTGGCCTCGGTCAACTACCACTTCGGCGGCAAGGACAATCTCTACCTCGAGACTTTTCGCTCGATGCTTGTAGTTCTCCGCGATCAGCGGTTGGCGGTGATCGGTGAGCTCATGGCTCGCGATCCGGCGCCGACCCTGGAGGAGTTCCTGGAATCATTCGCCGAGGGTTTCATCGACCCGCTGGTCGATGAGAGCCGGGGCCGGATGTTCACGATCCTGGTGTCGCGGGAGATGTTCAACCCCCGGCTGCCGCACAACGTGTTCGTCGACGAATTTATCCAGCCCTTGCTGGAGCGGGCTACCGCGGCCCTTGCGGAGGTCGGACCGCCCCTCGATCCAGCTGCAGCTCGGTTGTGCATCATGTCGGCGGTCGGCCAGCTCCTGCACGCGATCAAGGCTCGCCACCTCTTTGCCTGCCATGATCACCCGGAGGTCGTTCCGGAGAGCCTCGCCGACTATGTTTCCCACTTCGTCCGCTTCTCGGCCGGCGGTATCCGCGCCTGCGCCGGGGAGGCGGGACCTGGATCGGAGGATGGCGCATGAGTCACGCAAGAACTCCTTTTTTCGGAGTACTGATTGCGGTCTTGATTTTGGCCGGCGGCTGCACCCTGGGCCCGGAGCCGGAGCGACCGGTGACCGCGGCCGATGTGTCCGAGACCTACGTTCATGCGACCAGTCAGGAGGCCGTGGAGCTCCCGGAGGTCTCACCCTGGTGGCGGACCTTTGGGGACGAGACGACCACCGAGCTGGTGGACCTGGCGCTGGCAAATAACACCGATCTGCAGGCGGCGGTGGCTCGCGTCCTCGAGGCGGAGGCAAACCTGCAGAGGGCGGGGGGCGCCCGTCTTCCGCAGGTCGGGTATGGCGCCGGTGCACAGCGACAAAAGATGTCCTTCGTGCTGCCCGGAGCTGGGCGGCGGGAGATCTATTCCACCACCTACTCCTTCGACCTCAACATCGGCTGGCAGGCGGATCTCTTCGGGCGCCTTAAGCGTACCCAGCAGGCGAGCTGGGCGAGCCTGCTGTCCGAGGAGGCCGCACAGGAGGCGGTGGTCCACACGGTGGTGGCCATGGTTGTGCGATCGCGGGTACAGATCGCAATCCTCGAACACGCGGTGGCCATCACGCGTGAAATCACCACCAGCTGGAGTTCCACCCTGAAAACGGTTGAACGCCGCTACCGCAGTGGCCTTGCCGATGCGGTCGACCTCCACCTCGCGCGGGAGAACCTGGCCTCTGCGCAGGCGGGGGGGGTAGTGATCGAGGGCCAGCTCGAGCAGGCCCGGCTCGTGCTCGATGTCCTCGTCGGCCGCCGGCCGGGGAGCGGCTCCACGCTGCCCGACACCCTGGCCGAGCTGCCGTCGTTGGAGCCGGTTCCCCTCGGTCTGCCGGCTGAACTTCTAGACCGACGACCGGATCTACGGCAGGCGGAGATGCGGCTGGCGGCGGCGACCTTCGGGGTGGGGGCGGCTATCGCCAACCTCTACCCGGATCTCAGCCTCACCGCGGCAGCCGGTGTCAGGTCAGATACGTTGACGGACATCATCTCCGTGGATGGTCTGGTCTACAGCGCGGTGGCCAACTTGGTCGGTCCGATCTTCACCGGCGGACAGCGACGCGCGGATGTCGACGCGGCACGGGCACGCACAGATCAGGCGATCGCCAACTATGCCGGTGCGGTGCTGCAGGCCCTGCGCGAGGTCGAGGACGCCCTGGTGCTGGGCGATACCTCCGAACGCAACCTCGATTTCACGCGCGAGCGGGTATTTGAAGCCCGAGCGGCAGACCGGTTGGCGAAGCAGCGCTACCAGCGCGGGGTCGCGTCGATGCTGAAGGTGCTCGAGACCGAACGTCGATTGCGTCTGGCGGAGCAGGCGATCATCACCGCCACCGCCGACGTCTGGAACGCCCGCATAGACCTCTTCCTGGCCCTGGGAGGCGACTGGGACACCAACCTCCCAGACCCTGAAACCGATCCCGCCAAAGAAACCGAAACCCAAGCTAAATCCGAAATTCCGAATTCCGAAAACTCAAAACTAAAAACTAAAAACTCAAAACTTGCCGAGGTGTTCTAATGTCCTCCAAAACACTCAAGATCGTCCTTCCCATCATCGTCCTCCTCGCCGGTGTCGCCGGTGCGAAGCTGCTGGGTTCCTTCCGCAAGGCGCCGCCGCGGGTGGAGCGCGCCGCTCCGGGGCCGTTGGTGGAGGTTCTCGCAGCCGGTCTGGCCGACATTCCGATCGTCGTCGAAGGACATGGCGAGGTCGTCGCCAAGGTGTCGGTGGAGGTGGTGCCACAGGTGGCCGGGCGAGTGGTCGAGGTGAGCCCGTCGATGGTGACCGGTGGGTTCTTCAAGGAAAACCAGACGCTGTTCGTGATCGAGCCCCGCGACTACGAGCTCGGCGTCGACCGTTCACAGGCGGCCGTGGCTCGGGCCGAGGTCCAGCTCGAGCGGGAGATGGCCGAGGCCGATGTGGCGCGGGAGGAGTGGGACGAGCTCCATCCCGGCGAGACACCGTCGTCAGGACTTGTGGTGCGCGAGCCACAGGTGCGGCAGGCGAGGACCGAGCTCGACGCGGCCAGGGCCGACCTCGATGTGGCACGGCTCAACCTCGAGCGCACCCGGGTGTCGCTTCCGTTTGACGGTGTTGTGGTCAGCGAGAGTGTGGATCTCGGCCAATTCGTGACCACCGGCCGGGTGCTGGCAACGGTTTACGGCACCGATCAGGTCGAGGTGAGGGTGCCTCTCGAGAGCCACGATCTGGCCTGGTTCGAGGTTCCCAGGGGATCAGCGGGCACGGGCCCGCGCGCCGAGGTGAGCGCCGCCTATGCGGGTACGATCTACACCTGGGAAGGCAGGGTCACTCGTATGGAGGCGCAGCTCGACTCGGCTTCACGGATGGCCCACGTCGTGGTGGAGGTGCAGCAGCCCTTTGCCGCGTCGGGAGGGCGGCCGCCCTTGATGCCCAATACCTTTGTAGATGTCCGGATCTTCGGCAACACCCTCGATGGAGTGGTAGCCCTTCCACGGCACGCCCTGCGAGAGGGAGAGAAAGTATGGGTCTTCGACGACGGCAGTCTGCGTATTCTGGATGTGAAGGTGGCCCGTGCCGATCGTGAGAAGGTCTACGTGTCCGCCGGTCTCGAGGAGGGCGATGAGGTGATCGTCAGCGCACTCGACGCGGTGACCGACGGCATGAAGATCCGGGCCGCCGGCGGCGATCGGAGCGGTTCGACGACAGGGGGCGGGGAATGAAGGACAGTCGTACCGGCCCGCTGGCGTGGTTCGCAGGCCACCACGTGGCGTCGAATCTGCTGATGGTCTTCATCCTGTTATCAGGGGCCCTGTCCCTCATGAGGATGAAGATCGAGGTCTTTCCCGAGCTCGACACGGACATGGTGACCGTGTCGGTTCCATACCGCGGCGCCTCACCGGCCGAGGTCGAGGAGGGGGTGTGCATCCGGGTCGAGGAGGCCATCGCCTCCGTCGAGGGCATCAAGCGCATCCGGGCGGTGGCCAGCGAGGGCATCGGCACCGTGCTCGCCGAGCTCGAGGAGGACGCCGACGACCGAAAGGTACTGGACGACATCAAATCGGCAGTGGACCGCATCGTGACCTTCCCAGTCGAGACCGAAAAACCCGTGGTGGCGGAGGGTGACACCAGGCGGCGCGTCATAACGTTGGTCCTCTCGGGTGAGGCGTCGGAGAAGACCCTCAAGGTCCTCGCCGAGAGGGTGCGTGACGAGCTCACGGCGGTGCCCGAGATCTCGCAGGTAGAGGTCGCGGGCATTCGCCGCTACGAGATCTCGATCGAAGTTTCGGAGAATGCGCTGCGCCGCTACGGGCTCAGCTTCCGGCAGGTGGCGGACGCGGTGCGCGGCGCGTCGCTCGATCTGCCCGGGGGGTCCGTGAAGACGCAGGGCGGCGAGATCCTGCTGCGGACCAAGGGGCAGATGTACCGCGGTGAGGAGTTCGAGGAGATCGTTGTCATCACCCACGGCGACGGCACCCGGGTGCTTCTGAGTGATGTGGCGACGGTCGTGGACGGCTTCGAAGACACCGACACCGCCTCGCGCTTCGACGGCAAACCTGCGGCCCTGGTCATGGTCTTCCGGGTCGGCGACGAGGGTGCCTTGCAGGTGGCCGATGCCGTCAAGTCGTACATCGAGAAGCTCCAGCCGTTGCTGCCGGCAGGAGTGACGTTGTCCACATGGGATGACGACTCCATCATCCTCCGCCAGCGGATCGGTTTGCTGCTGAGGAACGCCGGGATCGGTCTCATCCTGGTCTTTCTCTGTCTCGCCCTCTTCCTCGATCTCAGGCTGGCGTTCTGGACCACCATGGGGATCCCGATCTCGTTTCTCGGAGGGCTGTGGTTGCTGCCGAAGTTCGGCGTGTCCATCAACATGGTCTCGCTCTTCGCCTTTATCGTCTCTCTCGGGATCGTCGTCGACGACGCCATTGTCGTTGGGGAGAGTGTCCACACGTACTTGGAGAAGGGTATGAAGCCTCTAGACGCTGCGATTCGCGGCGTCCGCGAGATGGCAATTCCCGTGACCTTCGCAATCCTGACTACCGTGGCGGCGTTTTTGCCCCTGCTCTATGTCTCCGGAATGATGGGCAAGATCATGGGCCAGATCCCGCTGGTGGTGATCGCCGTGTTGATGGTGTCGCTGGTGGAAGCGCTGATCATCCTCCCGGCCCACCTCAGCAGCACCGGGGTCGGCTGGATCAAGCGCCTCTTGCGCCCGCTCGACCCGGTGTTCGCGGCCATCGGGCGGGTGCAGGCGGCGGTGCAGCGCGGCCTCGAGTGGGTGATCAGCGTTCCCTACCGGCAGACCCTGGAGATCGCCTTGCAGTGGCGCTATCTGACAATGGCGATTGCGATTGCCCTGTTGCTGATGGTCTTCGGAGTGATCGGCGGTGGGCTCATAAAGTTCAGTCTGATGCCCAAGGTCGATGCCGACAACATGGTTGCCAAGCTGATCATGCCGCAGGGTACGCCGGTTCGGCAGACGAAGGCTGTTCTCGCCCGCATCGAGGTGGCCGCGTTCGAGCTGGCGCGTGACGTCGACGGGCAGGCACCCGACGGGGCGCCGTCGGTGCTGAAACACGTATCCACGACGGTGGGTCAGCACCCCAGCAACCGGGGCCACGGTCCAACCGCCAGCAACACAAGTACCTCCGGGGATGCTTCCCACCTTGGTGAGGTCAATGTCGAGCTACTCGGCAGCGAGGAGCGGACCATCGGCTCGGTACCTTTGGCCAACCGCTGGCGCGAGCTGGTGGGAGAGGTGGGAGGCGTGGTTTCTCTATCCTTCTCGGCCTCGAGCTTCACCGCCGGAGATGCGCTGAGCGTGCAGCTCGCCCATCGCGACTTTGAGACTCTCCTCAAGGCGGTCGACCGGCTGGAGTCCATCGTCGCCGAGTACCCCGGGGTCGGTGACATCGCCAACTCCTTCCTACCCGGTAAGAAGGAGCTCAAGCTGGGGCTCACAA
>JAOZUP010000294.1 GCA_029938595.1 Thermoanaerobaculales bacterium
GAGTGATAGATGGCATTCGAGGCTGATCGAGGTTTGTCGACGGTGCTGGGGGGGCCGCGTGACGAGTACTGCCGGGTTCCTCGTGCCTGGAGTATGCCGGGCAACAGCGCCACGCCGTCTGTGGGCTCCCGGTGGAGGATGCAAGCTGAGGGGCGCCAAATCCGAAATCCGAAATCCGAAATTTCCACGGCGCGGATGGATGGAAACTCTTAACTCTTAACTCTCAACTCTTAACTTCTTCATCCTTCGCTTCTCCGTCGGGCTCGGGCTCGGGAAGTCGTCTTTGTTTTGTCCGCCGGACAACCCTCGTGCCGGCGAGGATATCGTGCAGAGCTCGGCGGTCTGTGCGGATCAGGATGAGAAAATGTCCCCACTCGAGGGTCACCGAGCTCACGCAGTACGCCGCGAGCCGAAGGAGGGCGCGCGCCGGCCCGATTGGACAGTGTTGCCGGTAGTCCATGATCCTCAGTCCCATGGCCCATTTCCCGGGAGTGGCGCCAAGGAGACCCCAGCCGACGACGAAATAGCACCACCACAGGGCGACCCACAGGCCGAGAATACCGCTGGCATGGGCCAGCCAGATGTGATCCGAGACAGTTCGCGCGAAGTCGTCGATCCCTCCTAGCGCCGCGCCCCAGTCGAATTGCCGGCCCACCGGTGTGGCGAGCAGAGCGCATAGACTGCAGTAAAGGGCCATATCGAGGAGGGTGGCCAGACCCCGCCGTCCGGCGCCGGCGGGTACCCATCCATCATCTGAATAAAGAACTTTGCTCACTAGTGCACCCCGCCACAATTGGGATGGTATTCGGTCGCCGATGCATCCTTCCTGCCTGCACTTCGCTTCCTCTACATACGTTGAGTATTTATCGGTCGCGAAGCACAAGCAGGAAGGCGCCTCGGCGCCCTCGATATTACACCCCAATTATGACGGGGCACACTAGAGCGGGGTCAGACCGCCGCTTTGCTGGTGCGCGAGCCACAGGCCTGAATAGGCGTGAAGAAAGCGAAAGCGGGATCTGTACAAAGATTCGAGCTCTTGGGTCTCCCCACGAAAAACCATGTCGTCGACGAACCACTGGAATCTGCGTTCCATGTCACGAGCTCGCTCGAGGCTCTGCGCGGAACGCTCGAGGACCTCGAAGAGCCGATCCGGGTTGTTGGTGGACTCGAGGCGCGTAATCTCCTCGTGCTCCTCCTCCATCTTGAGGCGCAACGCTGCACTGGTGAGGAAGAACCGATCCAGCTCCCACTTGGCGGAACCCCGCTCGTCCTTTCCCTCGGCCAGCTTGCGGTAGATCGCCACTTCCCAGGGCTCCAGGTTGAGATTACGGATTTCCGGTGCGTCGGCAACCTGAGTGGGCAGGCGGTCCCAAACCACCATTTCAAGAGCGAACATGATCTTGTGCAAACTCTCATTCAGGAGTGGATCTGAGGGCAGCATGTCGGTGAGCGCTGTTTCCTGCGGGCGATTGCCGCCACCTGCCTTCTCTACGAGCTGCTCGGGTCCCTCCAGCGGCGTCGTCGGTCCATTCCCCTTGTCACCGGCCGAAACCGGCGCCTCTAATCCCGAGATCGGGATACCTGCGGTGATGTCGGTGGGACTCGCGGAGAGCTTCGAGGAAGAATCGAACTGGGCGAGGACCACATGCATTGCGCGGGTCATTTCGGTGATGTCGTCGCGTTTGACGTTTTCCTTCCGAAGGCTGGACTCGTAGCGGACGCGGATTCGTCGGAAATCCTCGATCTGCCGTTTGAGGCGCTCGCTGGCAAGCTCCGGGTGGCGGTCGAGATAGCGCTCGATTTCATATATTCGATTGGTGTTTTCGACGACCTTTCTCTCTTCCGCCTCGAACAGGTCCTTGAACCGGTTCTTGGCAACAATGTTGGTAGTCGTAATCTCTACCAGCGTGGATGGGTGAAGGGCGGTCTTGCCCAGGCGCTGCTTGAGTTTCCGATACCTTTCGTATACCTCCGAGCTCACCAATGACCGGTAGTCATCGATCGACTCCAGCTCCCTGCGAACCGCGCCGACCGCGTCGGCGAGAGCCGCCGCCTCGGCCGGCGGAAGCGGAGGGAGTTCGGTGAACTCGCCGAGATGGCGAAAAGTGAGCAAGAGGTCGTCGCGATCGCGAGCAGTGACGCGACCGTCCTCCGTCGGTGCCTCCGCGAGGCGGGTGAAGAGAATGTCAAGCTTGTCGAGCGTATCCTGCTCGAAATAGCTCGACAGGAGGTAGAACTTGAGGAGGGCGCACAGGACCTTTTCATCCTGTCGTTTGATGTGGTCGAAGAACTTCCGCATGACGGAAGGCGGGAACTCGTTCTCGATCTTGGCGAGGTCGCGCTGAATGCGGTCGATTTCGCGCTCCATCTGATCGAGTTCGGGTGTCGCATCCGCTGTGCTCTCGATTCCGATTGTGTGGACGAGCTCCTCGAGCCGTTTGTGGAATGCCTGGAAGTCGTAGGTATACGGGATGGGGCCCTTGCCCAGGTGCTTGAGCACGCCTCCGAGAAACTGATAGAAGGTCCAGAGCGAGCGAAATCGATCGGACAATATGGTATACCGAACGTTCGAAGAAGGCGTGCCGGGTGCATTCATGACACTTCAGCATACAACTTTTTGTATGGCCGTATCAATTAGCCGGCGCTTCTTACCGGGTTTCCTAACGAGGGCGGCGAAGGGTAGTCAGGTGTTTGGTTTTCTGCGGATCGGGCGACGCAGGCGTAGTTGCGCTACTTTGAGGAGCGCGATTTGCGAAAAACACTACAGATGGCTGGAATCGCCGTCCGTAGTAGACACCCGGTGAGAAGTTCGGGTCAAGGAGGTGGGCGATGCTGGGATCCGTTGTCGTAAGTAGTGAGGAGATCGATGGCATGATCCGCCGTCTGGCGTCCGAAATCGAGGCCGACCTCGAGGGCCGATCGCCTGTGTTCATCGGCGTACTGAAGGGCTGCGTGTTTTTCTTAACCGATCTCACGCGGCGGATTCGACACTCCTTGGAGATAGACTTCATTCAGGTTTCGAGCTATGGCGCCAGCACGACGTCGTCTGGTTCGGTGGTGTTGGTCAAGGACATTACTGTTGATGTTCGCGATCGCGATGTCTACCTGGTTGAAGATATTGTTGACACTGGGACGACGCTGACTGACGTTATCCGCCTTATCGAAGCGCGGCACCCGAGGTCCATTCAGGTGGTGTCCCTACTCTCGAAGCCGTCACGACGGCAGGTTGATGTGGAGATCGCCTTCCTCGGAACCGAGATCGAGGATCTCTTCGTCGTCGGCTACGGTCTTGACTACGCGGAACTCTATCGGAATGTGCCTGAAATCCACGTGCTCGAAACTCCGTAGGCCGCTCTTTGAACGCACACCCAAACTGCCCACAGATTCACACAGATAGACACCGATCCACACGGATGGAATTTTCTGTGTTCATCTGTGTGATCTGTGGGTAGTGCACCTCGCCACCATTGGAGTGGTCACCCCATATTCGTGCGTGACAGGGCGATGAGGGCACGCTAGAATGTGCCAACACAGGCCAGCCAGCCCATAGAGATGGGGAGGTTCGAGAGTCGTTCGAGCTGGTGAAAATTGGAGACGGGGGAGCGATGAAGCCGAGCGAATATCGCGTGCTGATTCGGGGTGCCGGCGAACTTGCGTCGGCCACGGCCTTCCATCTTTACAGACAGGGGTTCGAGTCGATACTCATGCTCGAGCGTCGATATCCCAAGGCCATCCGCCGCTACGTATGTTTCTCCGAAGCGATCCTCGACGGAACGACCAAGGTCCAGGGTGTGCGCGGCCGTTTCGTGCGCAACATCGACGAGGTTGAGGAGGCAAACCGTTCCGGCGATATCGCGGTGGCCGCTCTCTCTCTCGAGGATGTGCTCCCGAATTGGCAGCCGCAGATCTTCATCGAGGCCGCGATGTTGCGCAAGAACTGGGGTCTCAAACGAGGCATCGCGCCGGTCGTCATCGCTCTGGGACCGGGCTATGTGGCGCGAAAGGACTGTGATGCAGTTGTGGACACGGTCCGAGGCCCGGAGATTGGGGCGGTGCTCGAGGATACCGGTGAGGTACTCCGGGACAGCCCACCCGCCCAGATCATGGGCTACAGCGGAGAGCGGGCCGTGAAGGCGGTCCGCGACGGCATTTTCTTCACCCAAGAGAAAATAGGCGCCCAGATCGAGCGCGGTGAACGGATCGGTACGGTGGTTTCGGTTTACGGCATCGAAGATTTCAGACAGGGTGTCCCGGTAGACGCCTCCTACCCGGTCAAAGCGAGGATTTCCGGCGTGCTTCGTGGTCTGCTTCGAGATGGTGTGCCCGTGAAGAAAGGCGATCGGATCGCCGATATTGATCCACGTGGTAATACGGACGATCTGGATCACATCTCGGACAAATCGATGCGGGTGGCGGACGGTGTACTCGAAGCGGTAATGGGGCTGCTGGCAGAGTTCTCTCGTAGGGGAGCGCCGCCGAAGCCGAAGAAAGCCGGTCCAGCACGGAAGAAGAAGGCGCCGGCCAAGACCGCTGCCGGGGCCAGCAAGAAACCGCACGCGAGGAGCGTTGGAAAACCCGCGATGAAGAGCCGGGCGAAGGCAGTCGCGAAGGGGTCGAAGTAGGCGGCTCGGCGGACCGTAACGGGGTTTCGTGACGACGATCAGGCAATCCGTAATGCGGGCGACGTGGCGACTCAAGCCACCCGTTCTCGCATTGGGCGGCGGTGGCGCCCGCGGTTTCGCCCATCTCGGCGTGCTCCAGGTGCTCGACGAGGCGCGGCTTCCGATTCGGGCCATCGTCGGTACCAGTATGGGGGCGGTCGTCGGAGGCATGTACCTTGCCCATGGTTCGGTAGCGCGCGCCATCGATTTGTGGCGGGAGGCAATCGAGCAGGGCATGATCCCGTCAGTGAGGCCCATTGGTCGGGTGCCCCGCGCCGATACTCGGGAACACCCGCTGATCCAAGTGGCGCGGCGCATTCGCAACCGGGTCGTCATCTCGTTTGCAATGAACCGAAGCACTGTGCTGGACGACACGGAACTGGAGCAAGCAATGGAATTCCTGATTCCCGATGTCCAGTTCTCGGATCTGTCGCAAAAGCTGGTGGTGGTGGCGACGGATCTCGAAACCGGTGAAGAGGTGCGGCTTCGGCAAGGCTCCCTTCGCACAGCCCTCGATGCTACGAGTGCGATTCCGGGGATGGTCCCGGCGGTCGAGTTGGATGGGCGGCGATTGGTGGACGGCGGCGCTGTCGCGGAGATTCCTGTGGTTGCGGCGAGGGACGAGGGGTGGCCGGTGATTGCGGTCGATACATCGATGGACGTGCCGCCGATCGCGGAGGACGATCTCGTGCTCGATACCATGTGGCGAACCCAGATGATGACAGCTCGCCTGTTGCGCAAACGTCAGCTCAGGTCCGCGACCCATGTGATCCGGCCCAAGGTTGGCGGCGCGAGGTGGGCCGAGTGGCACCGCTTCGACGAGTTCGTCGAGGCCGGCCGA
>JAOZUP010000295.1 GCA_029938595.1 Thermoanaerobaculales bacterium
CGTCTGGTCCTGGCTCTTCGTGTCCGAGCGCGACACCATGGTCATCATGATGGGAGCGGTGGCGCTGACAATTTGCCTCGCCGTGGCCTGTTCGCTCTTGATCTCGCTGACCTTCATCCCTCTGGCCGCGGCGCGTTTCTCCCCGGCCGAAAAACCAAAGCCCGGCATCGTCATTCGCAAGGTGGTGCCGGCCTACCGTCGGGTACTCAACTGGACCCTAGATCACCGCCTCCTGACGCTTATCTGCCTGTTCGCAATTGCCGGATCGGCGGCGTGGCCGCTCTCGCAGATCGAGAAATCCGGCAACATGCCGATGCAGAGCCGCGAGGTGCCGATCTTTCTGCGCGTGTACGACAACGCCTCCAAGGAGGTGTTGGAGGGCTATGTCGACCAGGTCGAGGAGTGGGTCTTCGGCCGACAAGCCGAGCTCGGTTTTGAAAGCGTCTACTCCTGGTACTCGGAGCGAGGCTTCTGCATGACCCGGGTCTACCTGCCTGAGAGCGAGGCCAACCCCGAGTCCGTCGCCCGTCTTAAATCTCAGCTCCGTGAAGGCCTGCCCGAGATCCCGGGGGTCAAGCTCGAGGTCGGCGACCGCGACATGTGGCGTCACCGTGGCGGCCAGGACCGGCGCATGGTGTCGGTGGCCCTGCACGGAGAGGATCCCGAGTATCTCGAGGAGCTCGCGACCGAGGTCGAGGAGCGGATGCGCGGCATCGACCACCTCGAGGAAATCTGGGGACCATCGGTTCACGGTACCCGGGAGCTGCGCCTCGTAATCGACGCAGAAGCCGCCCACAGCCTCGACGTCAGCCCACGGGCGATCGCCGATGCGGTCGGATTTGCCTTTCGAGGCCGCCGGTTACGCCGCTTCCAGGGGCCCGACGGTGAGGTTGAAATGGTCCTCGGACTCCCCGAGAACGCGCAGCCCGGCATCGACGCTCTCGCCGACCTGCCGATCCCGAGCCGTACGGGCAGCATCGTGCCGCTAAGCTCGGTGGCCGAGGTCACCATCGCGCGCACCCCGGAACGCATCCGGCGCGAGGACCGCCAGACCACCCAGATGGTCACGGTGCAGTTCGACAAGGAGGCGATCACCACCGAGGAAGCACAGCGCCTGGTCCGGCAGCGGATGGTGGGATTCAAGCTGCCCGAAGGCTACTCGTGGGACTTCGGCCAGTGGGGACGGGACCGCGGCGACGCCCTAGGCACCATGACCCGCGGAGTGGTGATGTCGCTGCTTGCGGTGATCCTGCTGATGGCCGCGATCTTCGAGTCCTTCACCCAACCTTTCGCAATCCTGATCACCCTGATGCTTGCCTTCTTCGGCGCTTTCTGGAGCCTTTGGATCTTCGGCTTCGACCTCAACCCAATCGCCTTCATGGGGATCATCATTCTGATCGGCATCGTCGTCAACAACGGCATCGTCCTCGTCGACCACGTCAACTCGCTGCGGAGTGACGGTGTGGAGCGCCGGCAGGCGCTGATCGAGGGCTGTGGAGATCGCCTCCGGCCGGTGCTGATGACCGCCGTCACCACCATCTTTGGGCTCCTACCCCTGGCCGTCGCCCGCGCCACGGTCGCCGGCGCCTACATCGACTCGATCGCCGTCGTGGTCATCGGCGGCCTCGCCACCTCGACCGTCTTCACCCTGCTCGCCCTGCCCGTGTGGTACACCACCCTAGAGGACGCCGGAGCGGCATTCCTGGCCGCCCTCCCCCACAGACTGGGCGGACACAGCATCAAGCTGCCCGAGGGCAGCGTGCTTGCCGATCCCGAGCACGGGTGAGCCGTCCTGTCGTGGTGACGCGGCGCAGGATCGTCCTCCCTTTCCTCTGCGTTGCCCTTGTCGCCTCGTGCTCCGTGCACCACGCACGTCGGGTTCACGGCGATAGAGCACCGCTGCATGCGGCCGAAGCGCGCTCAGACCATGGCATGGTTTCCACCGGCTCCGTAGAGGCTTCACGAGCCGGCGTCCGAATCCTCGAGGAGGGTGGCAACGCCGTCGACGCCGCGGTGGCCGCGGCCCTCACCCTTGGTGTGTCAGACCCCGGAGGGTCGGGTCTGGGCGGGCTCACCTATGTGCTGATCTCCACCGCAGACGGCCGTGACGTCGCGGTGGACGGGTCCTCTCCGGCACCCTACGTCGTCGACCACAAAGAGCTGATTGCTATCAAGGAGGATGAGGGCCGTTTCGGCCACACGGTGGTCTCGGTCCCGACGACTTTGGCGACCCTTGTTCACGCTCTCGACCGATACGGCACCATGAGGCTCGACGAGGTCTTGCAACCGGCCATCGAAACCGCCGAGAGAGGCTCCCGGCTCAGCCCCAACTCTCTGGCGTGGGCCAGCGGCTACATGAAGGAAATCCTAGCGTCCCGCTACATGCGGTTCATCGTCCTCGAGGACGGCCAGCGGTTGGGACAGCCGGGCGACACCTTCTGCCGGCCAGACCTGCGCAACACCCTGGCGCGGATCGCCCGCGAGGGCGCCGAGACCTTCTACCGCGGACGCATGGCCGACGAGATCAGCGCTGACATGGCCAGAAACGGCGGATTCCTGCGCAAGGTGGACCTCGCCCGATATCGCGTTCCGGAGGCCGCGCCCCTGAGGTCCCGCTACCGAGACGCCGAGATCCTGGCCTTCCCGCCGCCGGGTGGCGGAGCCGAGGTGGTGGAGACACTCAACATCCTAGGGACCTTTCCAAGCACCTTCATCGCCGGACACTCTGTGGAGCGGCTTCACGTCATGGTCGAGGCGACTCGCCTCGCCCGGGCGGATCAGATCGGAGCATCAACGGGCAGTGGATCAATGTTCGGCCCTTCCAACCAGAACGCAGCCTACGCCCGTGAGCGCGCGGCACTCATCACACCCGGACGCGCCATACCGGAAAGCCAGATCGGCGATGCGGGCGCCGTCTCGGTCCTCGGCGAACACACGACCCAGGTGTCGGTTGTGGACCGTGACGGCAACGTAGTTTCGCTCACCCAGACCCTGTGCAGGCAGTACGGATCCAAGGTCGCCACACCGGGTCTCGGCTTCCCCTACAACAGCTGTCTCGAGTTCCTCGACTTCGAAAATCCCCAGAGCCCTGTCTACCTCAGTCCGGGCGGTACCTTCCCGACCAACATGGCGCCCACCATTGTCCGCACAGGAGACTCGGTGATGGCACTCGGCAGCGCCGGCAGCGATCGCATCCCACCGTCGATTTGTGAGGTCGTCACCAACATCGTCGACCGGCGTATGGGTCTGCGCGACGCGGTGGTGGCACCGAGGGTGTTGTGGAACAGCTCCCACGACCCGGGCCGGGTGTGTGTCGAGGTTGCCGATCCCATCGTCGAAGCCGATGCCGAGTCGCTGCGTCGCATGGGCTTCGACACCATGTACATCCTCCAATACCCCCCGGACCCCGTGGCCGATTCGGCCTTTTTCGGAGGCGTCAACATCGTCGCCTACAATTCGAGGACCGGAGTCTTCACCGGAGTCGGCGACCCACGCCGCGATGGTTTCGCCGTCGGTCCCCGGGTGGTCGCGGAGCCTGGGGATTAACCGGCACTTCTCACCGGGTTTCATGGCGAGGGCGGCGAGGTGCCGCGCCCAACGGGGTTTTCGACCTGAGGGGCGCGGAGCGCGTACTTGCAGTACGTCGAGCACCCCGAAGCGAGAAAACCCCGTTGGGCGTGGTGCATCGACGGCCGTAGCTGGAAGCTGGTGAGAAGTGCGGGTTAACCATCGATCGGCGCTTCGATCGGGCCGGCGTTAATTTCGCCTACCAGCAGGTCGAAGAGGATTTCGGCCGCGAGGCGGCTGCCGTCATCGGTGAAGTGAGCGCGGCCTTGGTCATAAAAAAGCCGCTCGTCGCCCGTTTCGGGTCCGGTCTCGACGGCCTCTCGAATGTCCTCGGTCATGGTCACACACGGCACCTCGAGCTCTCGGCATATATCCTCGAGCTCGTGCTCCGGATGGTCCCGATCGAAGTCCGATGCGTCCCTGCCCGCAGCACTCAGGACCTCGGCCCACAGGTCGTCGTAGATCTGCGGCCCTGAGGGGATGACGGCAACCACGAGCCGGGAGCCCCGGTCCGAAACCTCGTTGCGGAACTCGGCCAGCAGGCGACGCGTCAGCTCCCAGGCATGATCCAGGTCCTCGTTGCCGGCCGTGTTGAAAATCTGAAACCGCGATGCCGACCGGCCCCTCATCTCGCGCACGCGTTCGCGGCTCCGAGTACGGAGGATGCGGTACCAGACGTACAACCGGCTGTGTTGGTTGAGCCAACCCGACAGACCGCTGGCGGCGGCTAAGTACGGCAGCTGCCGAACTCCACCTTTGTCGTCGAGATCGAAGTAGATGCGTCTTGCCGAGGTCAAGCGACGGCTGTTGTCGGTCAGGTCGTTGCCAACGAAAAAGGCAAGCAGGACGATGTCCGGCTGGTACCGCCACACCAACTCGCGGTACAACACCAGCTCTTGCCCTGTGCTGGCGCTCGAAACCCCGAAGTTCAGGACCTCCCAGGATTCGGTCGGAAAGGCCGCAGCCAGTAGGCGCTCGAGTTCCACGACCATGGTTCGTTCCTCGGCGGTCGCCACGGCGACGGTCATGGAATCGCCGATCACGGCAATCCGCCGCGTGCCGGCGGGTTTCTCGTAGGGCCTGTCCGAACCTCGAAACCCATCACGATTGAATCGCAGGTGGACTATCCGGCCGGACTCGGGCACGAACACCTCATCGTCGAAATCGCAAACGTAACGTTTGCCGATTACCGGGTCGCGGACCGTCAGGCGTTTGTCGATCTTCGTCAGACTGCGAACCGCCACCTCGCCGATCACGAGCACAACGAGAATGGTGCCTACCAGGAGGCCGAGCTTCGGCGCGAGTCGGCGGAGACAGCCCGGGGAACGTACCGCGGTTGCGGGCGGAGATTCGCGGATCATGAGTGAACAGATTCTACCCCGATTATGTCACGAGGTGTCTGCTTCAGAATCGAGAGGCTCCTTGAAGTCCTCTCGGTCGCCGAGATTTCGGATTTCGGATTTCGGATTTGGCGCCCCCAATCTGCATCCTCCTTCCGGAGCCCTCAGTCGGCGTGGCGCTGTTGCGGAGGGCCTCGTCGCGAGGACCGCGAGACGTCGTGAGCTGGTGGTCGCTTGCGACCGCCAGATTGCGGCGTATCGCGGGCCGCAGTAGAGGCCCGCAGCAGCAGCGCCATGGGCGGCGCAGCCGCCGCGCCGACCTCGGGGGTGACAGGTCTGAACCAGGCCCCGCGGAATCGGAGCGCAGCGGAGATTCCGCGATCGCGACGAGATTGGGCCTCTGGGTGCGTTTCTCCGACTGGAGCGAGAAGGGATAGGCCGTCCGGCCATCCCGACCGAGCAGAAGGAGGAAAACGCGGCCAGAGGTCCGGAATCGGCGCGATCACACACAAGGGGGGGGTGTGTCACTTGGCAGGGAGCAGCCCGCCGGCGCGCCGCAGGCGCGCAGCGTTGGAGGATGGCGGGACCGAGG
>JAOZUP010000296.1 GCA_029938595.1 Thermoanaerobaculales bacterium
GGGTTTGCCGCGGATCGGGCGACGCAGTCGTAGTAGCGCTACGTCGAGGAGCACGATTTGAGACAAGCACGGCGGGACACGGCGATTCGCCGTCCGCAGTAGATACCCGGTGAGAAGTTCGGGTTAGGAAACCTCCAGTTGAGATGTCCTTCTCGGAGCGTACGTGTTGCGTGCAACCTTTCACAGGAAACTCTCGTCTAACTTGCTGATGGCAGGCTTGGATTGATGGCTGTAGCGGGCTTCGGCTCGGTTGGCGAGATGCGGACCGTCGGGCTGATTTCTCATCTCTCATCCAGCGACTCCTGTTCGGCGTGGGTTCAACCGATCCGATCACGTTCTTCGTTACCGCCCTGGGTTTTGGGTTGATTGCCCTGATGGCTTGTCTGGTGCCCGCTTGGCGCGCCACGCGGGCCGATCCGGTCCTCACGCTTCACGCAGAGTAGGCCCACACGCATGGATGTCGCTCCTCGCGTTGTTGCATTGTGAAAGGGGCCGCAACGGTGGCACCCTGAAAGCTATTGAACCGCGAGAGCATTCACCGGATTTACCCTGAGCGCCTTTCGCGCCGGAATCAAACATGCAATCAGCCCGACAACTGCAAATACCAAGCTCACCGTGACAAACGTGGCCGCGTCTGTCGGCGCTATGTCGAACAATATCTGCTGCAAAAGACGCGAGGCCCAGAAGGCCCCCACGAGTCCCAGAGCGATGCCGGCTGCGACGAGAATCAGACCTCGTTTCAAAACCAGCACGAAGACGTCTCTCGGTGCCGCGCCGAGCGCAATGCGCACGCCAATTTCGAAATTTCGGCGGCTGACGGAGTATGCCAATACGCCATACAGGCCGAGCGCCGCGAGGAATATCGCGACCGCCAGCAAGGCAACCACCGCGGACGTGAAGCCCGGCTGTCTCAGGACGCCCCGAATCGCAAAACGAACGTCCTGGAATACCGAGTCCGGTCGCTTCCTCACCAGCAACAAAAGGGCGCCTTTCAATTGCCGCGGCCAATCGATTCGATTCCTGTTGGTGTTGTCTCGGTACACACACATGAGATTCACGTTTCACCTAAATGGTTGCAACACGAATAATCTGTTGCGGTCAGCGTCCCTGCTTCAGATAGATGTTGCCGTTGACCGTTCGAATGACCACTTTGTGACCGCCGCCCCCGACTGTGCCTGTCCCCTTGATCGTCTTTCGAGCCGAACCGTGCCCGTAATCCCAATCCTGAGACTCCTGCTGCGAGAGCGGGAAATCGCTTTCGATGCGATAGTCGCGGCTGCTGTTCTTCGTGTAGTCAAGCTCGATGTCGATATCCAGCCCGACTCCGGACGGCACCGTCAGGGTGATTTCTCCATACATCGACGTGATCTCGATGTCGTGGCCGCCAAGGACGGTGACATCCACGTCTCCTGCCATCGTCGTCGCCTTCACCCATCCATCGACCTCGTCGATCCGGATGTCGCCACCCATGGTCTTTGCCTTGACGTACTCCCGAGCTGAGCTGATCGTGATGTCACCGCCCATGGTGTGCACATCCGCTCCGGACGGTGCCTCGGAGACGTCGATGCTGCCACCCATGGTGGTGATCTGCACTTGATCGCCGATTGATGTTCCGTTGGAGCGGGTCACTCTGCGATGAACCACGTTGCCGCCCATGGACGTGACCTCGACATCACCGAACACGTCCTCCACGAGGGCTCTCCCTCCCATGGTGGTAACCTTCCCGTCGACGTCGGATTTGGTGAGAGTGATGGATCCGCCCATGGTCGTCAGCTTGAGATTACCCTTCAGATCGGTCAACTTTAAAGCTCCACCCATGGTCTTGCCTGTGAACTCGCCTTCGACGCCTTCGATTGAGACGCCGCCTCCGATGCTGTCGATCTTGACGTCGAATACACTCGGAACTTGCACCTCGAAATCGATCGACGAGGAGGTACTGCCACGCTTCTCCCGATAGTCGGTCGCAATGTGCACGCCCCCACTGGTCTCCTCCACGGTCAGTACGACGATATCGGCATCGTCGCCGCCAATTCTTGCGGCCACGGTCACGGTTTCGCGACCCCAACCGGTGATCTTGATCGTGCCGCCGGCCTCGAGATCGAACTCGAGCAGTCCGCCGGAGCGGACCTGGAACTCGCGCTCGACGGTTTCAGCTGCGGTGGCGGCGCCGGTCAGCAGGCCAATCAGGCAGGCAATGGTCAGAATTCTTCGCATAATGAAACTCCTTGGTTGGCCATTCATGAGTGGTTGATGCGAACCATCGCCTCTGTGAGAGCAGCGTCGAAGACCGTATCGTCGCCGCTCATCCCCTCGAGAAGGCGCTGTCGCGAGGTTTCGCGCTGAGCGAGGAGCTCGACGGCGAGCAGTCGCATCTGCATTGAATCGTCGTGCTGCAGTACTTGAAACAATCCCTCTTCGGTGGTGTCGCCGAAGGGTGCCTTGGTCAGGATCTCAAGCGCACGCAGGCGAACCGGTAGGTCCGGGTCGTTGATCATCGCGAAAATCAACGCCTCCTGCACCTTGCCGTTCGATGCCGTGGACGCGAGCGAGACGGCTTTGAGCCGTGACCCGAGGGACGATCGATCCAGCATGGCGTATACAAGGAGCTCGTTGACGAGCGGGTCGTTCTCGTTTCGCTGGACCTCGAGATGCCGTGCGACGTCGAAAGCAAGCGCGACTCGACCGCCCTCCAGTGGTC
Source organism: Thermoanaerobaculales bacterium (assembly GCA_029938595.1). Taxonomy (GTDB): domain Bacteria; phylum Acidobacteriota; class Thermoanaerobaculia; order Thermoanaerobaculales; family Sulfomarinibacteraceae; genus Sulfomarinibacter. Next base: position 2,699 of record JAOZUP010000296.1, read on the forward strand.
GAACCGCAACGTTAGAAATGAGGGTTGGCGAATCTTCGACATCCTGGAGTCGGAGGTTCCGTGTCGCACTGCTTTCCAGCGCGGCGATGAAAAGGTCGGATTCGGAGCTCGAGCCTCGGTCGATGACCCTACCGAGCGTAAAGCCGGTGAGCAGCACCAGCACGGACGCGGCCGCTGCGAGAAGCTGAGGTCGTCTCCAGAGTGGTAGCCGAAGTGCAACGACTTCTGCTCGATGCAAGATTGTGTCGCCGCTGATCTCGTCGATGACGCGCCGCCGCACGGCTGCCAGCGCGTCCTCGGAAGGTCCGGCGAACTCGTCGCCGGCGGCGCTCAGATCCTCGTGGAAGTCGAGCAACTCGCGGCAGGAGCCACAGCGCGCGAGATGGGCGAACAGCACCTGTTGCTCCTCGTCGCCGAGACAACGGTCTCTGAGATCGGCCATCTGATTGAAAAATGGTGTGCACTCGTCCATGTGACTCTCCCTATTGCGTTGCCACTGCGTCCCTGAGCTTGCGCACGCTTCGAAACAGCATGTTTCGAGCGACACCCTCGCTGCAGTCCAGGACAGCAGCGACCTCGCTGACCGGCATCTCGCGGAAGTACCGCAGGATAACGGCCAATCGGCTGCGAGGATTGAGAATGTGGAGATTTTCGATGACCAGCTGACGGCGTTCGGCTTCGAGTAAATCTGTCTCGTGATCGTCACCGGAGGGAAGCAACTCGAGCTGAGCGTCGGGCGTGGTCGCTGGCGCCTTCCGCGACTGAGTCCGCACCCAGTTGAGCCCTTCCCTATTGGCAATCGATGTCAGCCAGGTCCTGAAACTACTCCGTCCTTCGAAGGTCCCCAGCTTTCGGTAGGCCTTGAGAAACGCATTCTGGCATATGTCGAGCGCGTCATCACTCGATCTGGTGTACCCGCGAGCCACCGCGAACACATCTCGTTGATAGCGTTGCATCAGCACGTCGAAGCACTCCAGCGATCCGGCCAGGGTCTTCTTGATCAGCAACTCGTCGACCGATTCCAAATTCAACCCTCCTTCATATAGAGACACCGGCTCGGGAGTTTTGTGAGCATGCGGGCATCCACTCCACACTACTTATACGCTTTGCGCGACGCGACGGCCCACCACAATTCTTCATCAGTATGGGTGCGATGGGGGGGGGCGTGGTCTGAGGGCTGTTCAGGTGCCCCGTGGTAATCTTGCATAGGGAAAAATTCCCTCCCATCCTCTTCATGGACTTTGAGAATGCCGTGGAGGGGGGCAATCTTTTTTGGAAAAAGTGATTGGAGAAACTCAATGATCACCAGTTCGTTTCAGAGCAGAGCTCCCTTTTGGTTGCTGGTTTTCACACTGCTGGTTTTTCTCCCTGTCAGATGCCTGAGCGCGGCTAGCATCGGCAGCACGTTTACGATTGCCAACACAACCAACAAAGAAACCGCCTTGGGCCTGGCCTTCGATGGGACTAACTTCCTTGTGGGCCTGAAGGGAGACGCCGTAGCGCCCGATAGCATCGTGGCTCAGCTCGTTTCGCCGTCCGGCACATTGGTGGGTACCCTGATCACGACAGGACACTTCGGAGGCACCCCGAGGTTGGGGTTTGACGGAACCAACTACTTGATGGTCTGGCAGGACTGTGACGTGCCGTGTAACAACGACCTGTTTGGCATGTTCGTTAGCCCGGCTGGAAGCGCCGTCGCCACTGCATTCAACATCAGCGGCACGGTACAGGAAGTGGGCGGCCTGGCCACCGATGGATCAGACTATCTCGTCGTTTACTTCAACGAGGACAGCAGGGTCTACGGTCGTTTGGTCTCCACCGGCGGCACGGTCGGAGCCGAGATCTCCATCAGTTCCGGATTCGGTGGTTTTGCCATCAACAACGTTGCCTTCGATGGAACGAACTACCTGGTCGTGTGGGTCGATGACACCAACGACACCGAGGTCCGGGGCCGGTTCGTCAGCTCAACCGGAACTCTGGGAACCGAGTTCAGCATCAACGCCAGCTCGTTTCACAGCGACAATGTGGCGAGCGTCATATTTGACGGCACGAACTACCTGGTGGTGTGGGAAGACCAGGTCGGCGGGTACCCGGACGGCGAGTGGGATCTCTTCGCCCAGCTCCTGGACACCTCCGGCGCTGCCGTGGGTGGGGTGATCCCCGTCAGCACCGCTACAGGGAGTCAACACATGCCTGCCGCGGCTTTTGACGGGAAGGACTTCCTGGTGGCTTGGACGGACATGAGAAACGATCTGGACGACGATTTCATCTGCGATGTCGGTGAGGGTACTTGCCTGGATATCCGCGGCCAGTTCCTGAGTCAGTCCGGTAGCCTTCTAGGGCCAGAGTTCACGATCAACGAGGATCCGGGAAACCAGTTCGTCTCACCCGTCGCCTTTGGCGCGTCGAAGTACATAGTTGTCTGGACGAGTGGAGACGAAATCGAAGGCACGGTTGGAGACGTGTTCGGCTCTATGATCTTGAACAACATCTTTGCCGACGGCTTCGAAAGCGGCAATACCTCGGCATGGTCTTCTTCTGTGCCGTAACACCACGGCATCCTGACACCGTATACCGAGCCAAGACCGAGCGCCCATCGGTGGCACCCTAGCCCGTTCCCATCCGGAAACTCCGGTGGGGACGGCGCAGTTCCCGATGCGAAAACGAGCGATTTTCGTGCAAGGTCTAGGAGATCAAGGATTTGCGCGGAGGCGTACCTCTGTACGCCGCACAAGGAAATCCGAAGATCGACGCCGAGATTG
>JAOZUP010000297.1:0-1053 GCA_029938595.1 Thermoanaerobaculales bacterium
GGGATGAATCCATCTACCTCGTGATCTCCAGTACCATGCTCGAGGGGCCCGTCCTCTACACCGACATCTGGGATCGACAACAACCACTGACCTTCGGGTTTTTCGCACTCAGTCAGCTCATCTTCGGGAAGACGATAATGGCGATCCGGCTGCTGGCGTGTATCGCCGTCTCCATCACCTGTCTCCTGCTATTTCGGATCGGTCGCTCGACCTTTGGTGATGATCGACTCGGCGCCGTGGTCGCCGCGGGCCTCTACGCCGTTTTTACGGTCAGCTCCGGTGGACTGGCGACCAACACCGAAATCCTGTTTGCTCCATTCGCGGTGGCGGCGGTCGGACTGATTCTGCCGTGGTGGGTCCACCCGGATACGACAGTCCCACCTTCAACTTGGTGTTGTTTCGGCGCCGGCGTGCTCCTCGGTCTCGGCACATTTACAAAGCTGATCGTTGTGTACGAGGCGGCTGTTGTGGTCCTGCTTCTCACCGCAGGATGGATCTCGAGTTGCAAGAGTGGCGATCTTCACCTCTCGTTCAACTGGATCATCGGACGGCTGGGAACTGTCGCTGTCGGCATTTCGATCCCGTGGATCGCCGGAGTCACATACTTCAGCCTCGTGGGCGCGCTCGAAGAGTTCATCTTCTCGAACTTCACCTTCAATCTGATGAACATGGCGGATCGTCCGCCGCTTTCTTTGCACAGCATGTGGCTCGTGGCCCAGCGGCAGGTTCTGGGCGAAAGCGGTTTGCTCTGGCTTGGATTCGTCATCGGCGTCGGCCTGCTGATCACAAACCCTTCTTCGCTAACCCGCGGTGATCGGCGGCTGCTCGTTGCACTGATCTCTTGGGTCGTCATCGCCACGGCGGCAGCCGTTTCTCTCCGCCACATCTATCTTCACTACTACCTGCAAGCCTTCCCACCACTCGCCCTTCTTGGCGGGTTCGTATTCGCGTGGATCTGGCGACGGTTCGTCCGAGTCCCCGTACTCGTGCGGGTCGCGATCGCGGCAACGCTCCTCGTCCCCCAGGGCGTTAGGATTTCCGAACGGTGGCGTC
>JAOZUP010000297.1:1063-5441 GCA_029938595.1 Thermoanaerobaculales bacterium
AGTCCGAAGTAGTCGATATCCCGGCCGCCGTGGCGGAGTATGTCGGCGAACGAGTTCAACCCGGCGAATACATCTACGTTGCCAATTACCAGCCAATCATCTACTTCATCACCGAAACCAAAAGTCCGACCCGATGGGCATTCCCACAGTTTCTCATTTCACCGGAGTTTCGCGGCCGCCTGGGTATCCAGCTGAGAGAGGAGATGGCATCGGTCTTCGGACATCAGCCCAGGTATGTAATTGTCCAGACTCGAGAGGGATCGCTCCTCGACCCTGCCTATTATCGCCTGCTCTTCACTGAGTACCTGGATGCAGATTACGAGCTCGAGGGGACCATTTCGACCATCGCCGTCTATCGCCGGAACAGCCCAGCGGACCGCCTGCTGGATCCGACCGGCTCGGAAACCAGATTCATCGAGGAGTGACCTCGGCATCGACCCCTCTGATCTCTGGCATCAATCTTGGATCCGCCGAAAGACCAGCGTCGAGCCGAATCTCGCTTCTGGTTCGTACTCTCCATCAAGGTATTGGCTGCTCAACAGCTCGACAAACCCGCGATCAGGCAACCAGGGATTGTCCAGCTCCATGACCACGTATGACGGCCGTTGACGAAAGACCTGGTTGAGAAAACCGATCAGATCCAAACCGAGTCGATCGCGGATCTCCGGACGAATGACCCATGTTGGCAGCACAAAACGTGAAGGGGATTTCGCGCCGGAAAGAACGTAGACAATGGGCTGCGCGTTCGCAACATAAATGACCTCCCCGGCGTTGACGTGTCCAGCCAAATACAGCCCGACCGCCCTGGGATCATCCGCCAGTTCAATTTCTCGGTACAGAACCCGCCCCGATCGGGTCGCCTGGACCAAAACCGTCGCAACCAGCATGATTACGGCCAGAGCTTTGGTAATCGCGTGGGGACGTTGGAGCGTGGTCACGATCACCGCTGTGACCAGAAACACCAGCGGCGGCAGCACCTGAATAAAATGGTGGTCGTAGAACTTCCCGGTCGCGAACACGGCGGCCAGAGCAGCAGTCAACCAGCCGATACCGGCGACCACCAATCGCAGAGTATGGCGGTCGAATCGCACCCACCATAGGGCCAGCGGGACAGCGAAGAGACCGAGGATCCACAACAGCATGTTTCCCTGGTTCAGTTGGCGGCTCACCGCGGCCCGGGCCAGACCCACCGTGTCGACATCCGCGCTGGAGTATGCGAAATTGAAAACGAAGTTGGCGAAAACATACTCGTCGAACCGCCCTCCGAGCCAGTATGCACCGGCCGCAATAACCGCCGGCACGAGTGCACCGAGGCCGAAGAAGAGCAGGCGGCGCATTGTCAGCAGGGCGGCGCGGCGGAACGGCCACCGGGTCGGCCACCACAGGACCGTGGCCGCTCCCACGATCGCCACCACTTCGAATGCGGCAATCAGTTTCACCTGTATCGCCAGTCCGCAGATCAATCCACCGGCGGCGAAACGCATGCCGTGGTGCTCGCGGGTCGAGAGATCATCGATCGGCACGAAGACCAATAGCGCACAGGCGGCGACCACGAACGGAGCGAAGATAATTTCGGTGTTGGTCGCCAGACCTCCGGAGGACATCGTTGCGAGCACATACAGGCCTGCTGCAACCGAAGGAGCGAACCAGCCTCGAAAAACCCGACGACTGACACCAGCGAGCAGAACGGCGGTGACGGCCACAGCAACGCAACCGAGGAGCCGCATTCCGACGATCGGGTCCGCCGCCAGGAAGCTGGCGGCGAACAGCACGTAAAGGAACGGCTGTTTGTGATCCCATACTTCGACGTACGGCAGGTGACCATCCACCAGGCTCGAGCTCACGAGCAGATAGACACTCTCGTCCCAATCGATCACCGAACGCTCCATTATCGGAAACCTCAGAACGATTGTCACCGCCAGTACAGCCACCGCGAAAACCGTCCATCTCTTGGCCTCAGCAGCCATGCTTCACCAGGCGTTGCCATCTGCAAATCAGGGGTAAATTGATCTTCAACTGTCCAGCCATTTCGATGCCCATACCTCTTCCGAGTCAATCACACCGCACAACCGAGACGCTGCTTTTCGCATTCAAACCGTAGCCGAAAACAAAAAAGGTCCTCAACACCGCTGCGGCACTGACCAGCGCGCCGGGCAGCAGGCCGGGCGGTTGGTATCGGCCTTCGAGCCGGTGTCGACCCGCCGGGACCTCCAGGTACTGAACGATGCCGGGCCCTTGTTCGAGGTTGACCTCAACCCCATCGAGGCGCCACCGCCAGCCCTCTACCGGCGCCAACGAGACCCACAGCCAGCCACCCTGCTGGGCGATGGTCGTAGCGGTGCATCGATTGGCATCCAACTCCAGCACTGTCACCTCACCTCCCTGACGCCACGGTTCTTGTGTATCAGGAGGACACTCTGCAAGGCTCACCAGCTGCAGGGCGTCGAGGTTGCGGAGGAGTCGCATGCCTCCCTTTTGTCGCACTTCCTCCATCGCCTTCGGAAGGGCTTCAGCGGCCGGGAGGATCACCCACCGGGCGCCGAGTACATCGAGCCACCAGCGGCGTGACGGCCCCTCGTCGGTGATCGCGAGATGCTCCGCGAGACGGCCGTTCGCCACCGGCGCATCGGTCCTCGCTAGCGTCAGTCCGTCGTCCAGGTTGAGGTACCCGACCGGCCACAGCCGCCTTGCACCCAATCCCGTCGCCAGCCACCGCATCACGTCGGCAGCCGGCGCCGGTGTGTAGACCCGCCCGCCGTCGGTCGCCTCCGGCCAGGTGGGGGCCGAAGCACGGAGGTCATGAACCGGCCGCAGATCAAGCAGGGACAACCCCGCCGTGATCATTCCCGCGATTCCGACAATGAGCACAGCGCCGCGGAACCTTTTCATGGACGGTGTGAACGCGGCCACCAACATCAGCGCTGCCGGGATTCCGGCAAGCCACCACCGCCACGGGTGGCTGCCCATCGCACAGACAACGAGCGTGACCACTGAAACCGCCGCCGCCAGCCACGTCCCCTTCCCCGCGAGCCACTCGTCCGCCCCCTTCCCGACAAACGGAAGAAGCGCGACGAGACCGATCAATGCAAAACGCGAGGGGTAGCGAACAAGGCCGCCGGTTATCGCGAGAAAGAGGCCGCCACCGCCGATTTCGGGCAGGGTGGCGAGAATCCCGAGGAACACCACCACGGCAAGCACCCACTTCCGGCGCCACCCGCCGAGGAGGGCGCACACCAGCACCGGCGCACCGAGAAACAGGCTTTCCGCATACACCATGCGTCCGCCGGCTGTCGCCGCCCCCGGCGCCAGCACTCCTCCCCAGTCAGCGGGCGCCAGCGCACCGCGGAGGGCCCACGCCGCCGCCGAAGGACCACGATCTCCCTCGACCACCCATACCAGAAAGGGGATCAACTGCACTGCAACAATCGCGACACCGAGGGCGAGGCCGACCATCGCTGGCCCGCGCGCCCGCGCCACGCCGATCACCAGGGCAACACCCACCGCCCACACCTGAGGCTCGCCGCCGAGCCAGGCCATCGCGGTGGCCGCGGCGAGTAACGGTGCCGACCTACGATCATCGAGCCGCGCGGCCAACACCATCCACGGCAGCCAGGCGAGGGTCTCCAAGTTGTTAAGCACTCCCACAGTGACCAGCACCGGTCCTGCCGACCAGGCTGCCGCCTCGGTCACCAGCCGTCCATACCTGCTCGCCCCGAGGTCGCGCGCCAGCAACCCCATGCCCAGCGACAGCAGTGCGAGATGCACGGCGATCTCGAGGGTCATCGCCCATGGGACCGGCAGCGCCAGGTGCAACCAGGCCGGCGGATAGAGGACCGCGGTCTCGGGGTTCGCGAACCACGCCTCCCCGCAACCGTTGGCGAGGTTGAGCCAGGGCGCCGTTCCGGTGATGATCATCTCCGCCGTTGCTCTACGCATCGGGGCAAAGAAATCGATCAGATCGCGGTGGGCCGGCACGTAGCCCATCGCCGGCGCCAGCACCAGGAGGAGCGGCGCCCACCACAGACCGAGATGATGGCTTCCCCTCACTGCAGAGCTTCCTCGATCTCGCGGAACTGCCATTCGGGCGCCGACACCAGCTCTCTCTCATAGGAATTGAGCCCCTGCCGGGCCCTCAAGGCGGCCGCATCACGCGCCTCTAGAAAGGCCACACGGGCCCCCTCCACTTGCCCACGATCAAGCTCGAGACGGGCGATGAAGAGCCACACCCGGACCGCGTGAGGCTCTGCCTCGATCCCTCGGCGGGCCAGCATCACCGCGCCCTCGAGGTCGCCCACCGATCGTTCGAGCCTGGCCCACTCCAACCAGTGCCAAGGCTGAAGCGGTTCGAGCTCGGTGGCCCGCGCAAATGCGTCTCGAA
>JAOZUP010000298.1 GCA_029938595.1 Thermoanaerobaculales bacterium
ACCGCGAGGTGCGGCGATCGGGACGCTACGCGTGGGCCCTGGAGGTTCTGCGGCGGGTGGCAGACCGCGATTCTTCAGTGCTTCGCAAATCCGGCATGATGGTGGGCCTCGGTGAGACCCACGACGAGATCGTCGAGGTGCTCTCAGATCTCTGCGACGCGGGTTGCCAAATACTGACCATCGGCCAATACCTGCGGCCGACGCCCAAACAGGTCGAAGTGGCGCGGTACTGGAGCCCGGACGAGTTCGCCGAGCTGGAAGCTGCAGGAGCCGCCCTCGGGATGGAGATCTTCGCCGGGCCATTCGTGCGCTCGTCCTACCGAGCCGAAGAGGCCTTCCTCAAGGTCATCGGCCAGGGCTAACCACCAAGACACCAAGACACCAAGAGGAATCACCAAGAAAAACGCAGAGGCGCAGAGGCGCAGAGATCGCACCCATCGCAGTTTGCCCACAGATCACGCAGATAACGCAGATACGCAAGGAAGATCTTGCCGAAACGGATAGGTCGTACCGTGGATTGACGGCGGAACAGTCGGCGATCTGGCGATCGCCGCCCACCGGTGGGAAGCCCGTCTGCTCCGAACGCGAGCGTTCGTCGCCGCCGGTCGCCCCACCGGCCGACGCACCCGGGGCGCGTCGGTTCCGCCTCATCGCTTCCCCTTCGGAGAGGGAGACTTGCCCCTCCTAACAATGAAATGAGAAGGAGTGGCGAGGCCTGCGCTCCGCAGAGTGCAGGCCGCTGGACCGGGACACCGCGACGAAAGCTCGCTTTCGGAGCGGTTGCCCGGCCCAGCGGTCCCCGGCCGTTGTCCTACGACGGCCGGGACCTCGCCACGTGCTCGAGTCTCGAGAACGGCCATCTGCGTTATCTGCGTGATCTGCGGTTTTCTCCGGTGGGTGGGTGGGCAGATCTGTGTTCATCTGTGTGATCTGTGGGCTGTGTGCGTGGGCTTGGTGTTCTTGGTGTCTTGGTGGTTCGTGCGATGGTGGCCGGCACGGCTATACTCTCGGCCATGGCAAAGGGTTGGTTCATTACCTTCGAGGGCGGGGAGGGGACGGGCAAGAGTACCCAGCTCCGGCTGCTTAACGACTGGCTGCGTGCCCTGGGCCACCGCACGGTGCATTCGCGGGAGCCGGGCGGCACCCCGGTTGCCGAGGCGGTGCGGGCGATACTCCTCGACCCGGCTCTCGAGCCGGATGGACTGAGCGAGATCTTCCTTCTCGAGGCCGCGCGCCACGACCACGTGGAGAGGGTGGTGCGGCCGGCCATGGCGGCCGGTGCGGTGGTCCTGTGTGATCGCTTCACGGACTCGTCCCTCGTCTACCAGGGTTTGGTGCGCGGTCTTGGATGGGATGAGGTGGAAACGCTCAATCATCTCGCCACTGGCGGGCTCGCGCCGGATCTGACTATAGTCCTCGATATGGACCCGGAGGTCGCGCTCGCTCGCGCCCACACCCGGAACTCGGAAGGAACGGCGCGCGAGAATCGGCTCGACGACGAACCGGCGGAGTTTCACAGGCGCGTCCGCGAGGGCTTCCTCGAGCTCGCCGAGCGCGAACCGGATCGGGTTCGGGTGATTGCTGCAGACGGCCCGCCCGAAAAGGTCTTCGCCCGCATCCACCCCGTCCTCCCTGAGGCCTTGCGATGAGCGACGATCCGGCCAGGTGGTGGGATGCCGAGCTGCTCGACCGGGAGAGGTGGGGCGACCTGGTGGCACCGGCGCTCGAGCGATTGATGAGCGCACTGGATCGCGACCGTTTTCCTCACGCAGTACTGCTGGTGGGCCCTGCCGGGCTCGGTCGTGAGCTGGCGGCGGTCGAGGCGGCTACGATTCTCGTGTGTGAGTCGGCGTCGGCGCTGTGGTCCGAGAACGGATGCGCTGAGCGAATCCGTGAGGGAGTGCACCCGGATGTGATGGCCGTGCTTCCGAGGGGCGCGAAGCAGATCATCACGATAGCCCAGATACGGGAGATCGTTGATTCGGCAGCGAGTCGGCCCTACGAGGGTGAACGTCGCGTGTGGATCATCGACGGAATCGAAGCCGGGCACCTGGGCGCCGAGGCTGCCAACGCCTTCCTGAAGGTTCTTGAAGAACCGCCGGAGCACGTGGTCTTTATTCTGTTGGCGGCCAATCCGATGGCTGTTCTGCCGACCATTCTGTCCCGCTGCCAACAGCTCGCACTGCCGGGGATGATGGCCGTTGCCCACTCCCTCACCGGTGATTCACCGCTACCGGAGCTGGGGGGGACATCGGTTGTTGGGGGCGTGCCCGGAGAGACAGTGGGGATGATCCACAATGCCCTCGCGACCGGTCTCAAGGGCGAAACACGGCAGCTCCTGCGCCTGCCCTATGCCCTGCCCGATGGCACGCCGCCGTTTGCGGCGGTGGCGGCGGTGGCGGTGAATATGGCCGCTGAGGCAGAGAGCGAGGCGGCGGGAGAGGAGCTGTCTCGCCTGGCGGCGGACCTGCTGGCGGTCGAGCGCCGTGCTCGCGCCCTCAACCTCAACGCGAAGGGGCAGATGGTCTCGAGTCTGCTGCGGTGGCAACGGGAGCTTGGCGCTTGAGCCCGCTCAACCGCCCGGATACCAGATATCAGATGCCAGATATTAGATCCACCTACCTGCCCCTTGACATCGAGACGGTTGAGTTTATGATTTTGCCGCATCCGGTATCTGGTATCCGGTATCTGGCATCTGGCGTAACCCATGAATGAAACCTTCCTCCCTTGGGCCCTCCTGATTGGCTACGCAGCGGTCATCGTCTTTCTCGCTTGGCGCAACCGGCGTCGGGCCACCGACATTGAGTCATTCTCGGTGGGCAGCCGCAGGGTGCCGCCCTTCTTTGTCGGGCTGTCGTTGGCCGCGAACATGACCTCGGTCGCCACCTTCGTCATCAACCCCGGGCTGATCCACGCTTACGGGTGGGCGGGCGTCGTCGGCTACGGTTTGGCAGCGCCGATGGGGATCTTCATCGGCCTGGTGGTCACCAGCAAGCGGTTCCGTAAGATCGGCGACCAGTTCACGGTGTTGACCGTTCCGCAGTGGCTCGGCGAGCGCTACGGTGATCGGCGGCTAACGGTCTTTTTCGCCCTCGCCAGCATGCTCCAGATCACGTTTTTGGTTCTCATCGTGACCGCCCTGGTGCTGGTGCTCATGACCGTGCTGCAGATCGGCATGTGGCCGGCGCTGCTCATGGTCGTCGTTTTCACCTTCGGCTACATCCTCTTCGGCGGCGCCAGCCTGCACGTGTGGTCGAACAGTGTCCAGGCCATGACCATGCTGGCGGTCGCAGTGATCCTGGTGGCCTCTGGCGCGGCGGTCTTTGCCAACGGCCTGGGGGGCTTCTTCGGACAGCTCGACGCGGTGGCACCGTTCTATGGCAGCGTCACCAACCCAACGAGCCTCCTCTTCCGAGATCTCTTCGAGGTCGTGGTCGCCAACTTCATCATTGGTCTCGCCATCATCATGCAGCCCCACATCATCTCCAAGTCCCTCTATTTGCGTTCGGAACGCGATGTCAACACCTACCTCGTGACGGCCATGGTGGCGGGGACGATCTTCACCACGGTTCTGCTGGTGGGGCTGTATGCCCGCCTCAGCCTTGGCGCCGATTTGCCACCCGACCGGGTGGTGGCCGAGTACATTTTGGCGAGCTTCGCCCCCGGGCTCCGCGCCTTCATTATGCTCGGTGTGCTGGCCGCTGGATTTTCAACCCTCGAGGGGGTGATCCTTGCCCTGTCGACGATCTTCGGCAACGACTTTTACGGCACCATCGCCCGGGCCCGAGGGATGGCGCCTGAACGATTGCAGGGGCAGCTCCTGCGTGTGGGGAGGATCTTCCTCGTTGCGCTCGCGCCGATCACCCTTCTGCTCGCGTGGCGCCAGATCGTGGCGCCGTCGCTGTCGGTGGCGATCTTCGCCCAGAACGGGGTCTACGGACTCTTCGCCGCCACCTTTGCGCCGGTCCTCTTCGGCATCTTCTCGAAGCGCGCATCTGCGCCGCTCGCCTTTGCCGCCGCCGTCACCGCGCTGGTGGTCCACTTCGGCATGTACTACGGTGGCATCACTCACTATCACAACAACCCGGCCGTGCCGGCCACCTTCGCCCTCGTGGCCAGCACTCTGGTTATGGGAATTGGGTCCATCGTGCTTCGCGGAACAACATCGGCCGTTGAGACGTTGCATTCGACGGGAGTGAACGAATGATTGAAAAGACCAGATCGCTCATGCTTGCAGCGGTTCTGCTGACGGCCTCCGGCGCGGCCGCCGGAGAGCGGATCGTGGCGGTCGGCGACGTCCATGGCAGCTACGACGGGCTGGTGTCGATCCTCCAGCGGGCGGAGCTCATCGACGCCGAGACCCACTGGGTGGGTGGTGAGGCGACCCTTGTCCAGACTGGTGATCTCTTCGACCGCGGGCTACAGGTCCGCGAGGTGCTCGATCTCCTGATGCGGCTCCAGGGAGAGTCGGCTGCGGCCGGCGGCCGGGTCATCGTGTTGCTGGGCAACCACGAGGGCATGAACCTCACCGGGTTCTTTCGCGATGTCAACCCGGAGATCTACGGGACCTTTGCCGATGACAAATCCGAGAAACGGCGCAAGGACGGCTACCGTTCCTTCAAGAAATACTGGCGGGCGCGCAACAAAGCGGAAGGGATCGGAACGCCTGATTTTTCGTCCGAGGTCGAGGCCAAGTGGATGGCAGCCTATCCACCCGGCTTCCTCGAGTACATGCATGCCGTTGGCCCCGATGGACGCTACGGGGCCTGGCTCCGCACCCTCCCGGTGGCGGTGATCATCGACGACGTGCTCTTCATGCATGGAGGGCTGGGTCCGGCCCTCAAAGGTATGACGGTCGACGAGATCAACACCGAGGCTGCCGCCGAGCTGGCGACATACGACAGTACGCGCCGGTACATGGTCAAGGAGCGCATGGTCCCGGCCACGGCTGGACTGAACTCGATGTTGGCCGCCTACAGCAAGCAGGATCCACCGGATCCCGCTCTCGCCGGCCTTGCCGACGGCGGCCGGTGGTTGATCCGCTCTGCCGACGGCCCGCTGTGGTTCCGTGGCAACGCCAGGTGGGATGAGGAAAGCCACACCGCCGAGGTTGTCGAGCTCCTCGCAGGAGTCGGGGCGCAGCGGGTGGTCGGCGGACACACGGTGCAGGATGAGGGCCGCATCGAGGTCCGCTTCGAAGGCCGGGTGTTTCTCATCGACACCGGCATGCTGTCGAGCGTGTACGAGGGCGGCCGGCCTTCGGCCCTGGTTATCTCCGACGGTACCTTCACCGCTATCTACCCCGACGGCAGCGAGGAGCTGCTCGTGAGGAAAGCCCTTCCGGAAGCGGCCTAGCCCGCACTTCTCACCGGGTGTCTACTGCGGGCGGCGAATCGCGGCGTCCCGCCGTGCTT
>JAOZUP010000024.1 GCA_029938595.1 Thermoanaerobaculales bacterium
GGATTCGCACCACCTGTCTGCACTGTCCGCCGGATGCTCCCGAAGGCCTGTACTGCGGCTGGGAGTTTAGCCTCCGTGAACAGACAACCAACGAACACTAACAGCGAGCTCGCCGAGGCGCTGTTCGCGCTCGCCGACTCCGAACCACCCGGAGATCGACGCCTGGCGCTGCTGCGCGCCGGCTATGCCGCGTTCGATGCATCCGGAAAAGCGCACACCGTGGTCCTTCGGGAAGCGCCAAGCTGGCTCCAACCTCTGATCTCACAGCTCGCGGCGTGTCACGGTCCGGCCGCCCTGGAAGCCGCTGTCGAGCGGCTCAAAGGCGTGGGATCGCCGCGGCGGTGGCCCTCCCGGCAGGGCTACCTGAGCCGTGCCGAGGTGGCCGAGACCCTGGGTTCCGGGTCCGCGGACCTCCATCCGAAAAGGATGCGAGGCGCCTTTCACTGGCATACCCGGGACTCCGACGGCAAGGCGCCCCTCGAGGCCATGGCCCGCGCCTGCGGGCGGCGTGGTCACGCCTGGTCGATGGTCACCGACCACTCGCGCGGGCTCGAGGTCGCCTCCGGTCTCGACCTCGAGGGGGTTCGTCTGCAGCAAAAGCGGGTCGCGCGATGGAACCGCCAGAATGGAGAGGACCACCATGTGTTCCAGGGTCTCGAGGTTGAGGTCCTCGCTGACGGCACCCTCGATGTGCCCAAGGGGGAACGCCTCGAGGTGAATTGTGTGGTGGCCGCGGTGCACAGCCACTTCGACCCCGACCGCGATCAGACCGAACGCCTCGTACGCGCCGTTCAAACCCCCGGCGTGCACGTCCTCGCCCACCCGCGCGGCCGCCACTTCCATCATCGTCCGGGGCTCAAGGCGCGGTGGGAGAAGGTTTTCTCTGCCTGCGCCGATAATGGGGTCGCGATCGAGATCAACGGCTTCCCACGGCGCCAGGACCTCGACCCCGACCTCGCTCGTCTCGCCGTTGATCAGGGGTGCGAGATTATCCTTGCCTCCGACGCTCACGCCGTGCCCCACCTCGAGTTCGACGCCTACGCCTCGGCCATCGCGATGCGCGCCGAGGTGCCCCGAGATCGGATTCTAAATGTTCGCCACGCCGACGAGTTCGAGGCATGGCTGGCCGATCGATAGCACTTCAGCTCTGACTGTTTCAACACCGATTGCGATTTATCCCCCAGGTACGGAGATTGACCACTCTTGCCAGGAAACCCGGTGAGATATGCGAGCTAATGGACCGAACAGGAGATACAGGGGTCGTACGAACGGACCAACATGGAACACTTGAGCTCGAGCGCCTCGTCGCTGATTCCCTGTTTCACGAAATAGGTCACCAGACTTGAGAGATCTCGGTGGATGTTGGCGTTGTTCTGGGTGGTGGGCACCACGCAGTTGGCGCGCACGATGCGCCCCTCATGGTTGTACTCGTAATCGTGAAATAGGATGCCGCGCGGCGCCTCGACTGCACCGACTCCCTGCCCGGACTTCGGTTCGACCGGGGCAGTGAGTTCGCCCGGTTGAGTTGCAATCAGCTCGTCGATCAGATCCATCGCCTCGTGAGTACAATGGATGCACTCAACCAGCTGAGCCACGTTACACATGAAGGGATTGTGGCAGACGGGCTCGAGATTCATCTCACGTGCGACCCTGGTTGCCTCGGGATGGAGGAACTCGTGGTTGTTGTTGAATCTCGCCAGGGCGCCGACGACGTATGAACCTCGGCTCAGATGGGTCCACTTCGAGGTGTTGTTGGCATCGACGTACTCGTTGGCCACCTCGAGGTAATTGGCCGCGTCACACTCCACGCCATCGGTGGAAATGACGCGATCGCCGAAGAAGGGGTAGCCATCCTCAGCTTTCAATGAGACAAACTCGGTCTCCCGAACGAACTCCGGAAGCTCGAAACTCTTGACGAGGTCGACGGTGGCAGCAAGATCATCGAGAGAATGCTCGAGTTCGCCCCGCAGATCGAGCAACTCGTCCGAACAGGGCATGACAGTCACGCCACCGACTCGGAGAGATACCGGGTGGGTGGTACGACCCGCAGTCACTTCGCAGAGACGATTGGCCAGGCCCTTCAGACGTATGGCAATCTCGACAGCCTTCGGGTTCGTCTCGAGGAGGGGAAGGACACTCGGAACACCGAGGAAATCCGGCATGGCGAGAAAGAAGAGGTGCAGCAGATGGCTCTGCAGAGTCTCTCCGTGTTTGGCAAGCAGCCGTACCTTGGCAGCCGTTTTTGGGATGACCAACTGGAAGGCGTTCTCGGTCGCCGCCAGGCTGGTGAGACAGTGGCTGATCGAGCAGATTCCGCAGATCCTGGCGGCGAGGAGAGGTACCGACCTGAAGTCCTTGCCTTTGAACATCACCTCGAAGAAGCGGGGCGTCTCCACGACATCCCATCTCGCCTCCTCGAGCTTTCCGTCCTTGATTCGCACCAGGATGTTGCCGTGACCTTCAACCCGGGTGAGATGGCGCACATCAACCGTCACCTGCCGACTCATGCTATCCCCCGAAAACCACCGAAGAACGCGAGACGATCGACAATTTCATCTTCGCTGAACCCTCTTTCTCTCGCCACCGAGAGGAACTCCTCGAAATTCGTCTCCTGGGCCGGGCCCCGACAGCCCCAGCAGCCCAGGCCCGCGGCAGGACACGGGGCATCGCATCCGGCACGGGTGATGGGTCCCAGACAGAGCTCCCCCATCTCGAACACGCAGACCGTGTATCGCTGCTTGCACTCAAGGCACACCGGGTAGGCAGGAAAGCGGAAGGGCACCTCCCATATGAGATGCTGGACGACGCGTTCCACCTCTGCCTTGCTCACCGGACAGCCGGGAATCTCCAGATCGACCGGAACCACCTCGTTGATCGCCCGGACCGGCAGCGTGGGCTTCGGTTGATCGCCGTAGACCTCGCGGTTTGCCTCGTCCAAATCGAAATCGTTCTTGAGGCGGTTCACTCCTCCGAAGCAGGCACAGCTTCCCAGCGCCACCAGCACCTCGGCCTGCTCACGGATCCACCGGATCCGTTCGACCTCGTCCTCGCGGCTGATCGCGCCCTCGACGAGGGCGATCGTGAAGCCCTCTCCCGAAGCTGATGAGATCTCACGGAAACACACCACGTCGATACAGCTCAGGAAAGCCGCAAGCGTCTCCTCCTTGTTGGCCAACTGGAGCTGACACCCCTCACAGCCGGTGAAGTCGAAGACCCCGATCTTCGGCCGCTGGGACTCGATACCCAGGTACTTCATCAGATCGCTTCCTTGAGATTCATGACGGTCCAGTAGTCAAAGACCGGCCCCTCCATGCACGTGAAGGTCGATCCGATGTTGCAGCGACAGCACTTGCCCATGCCACAATGCATGCGCCGCTCCAGGGATATGAACATTCTCCGCATCGGCATTCCCTGCTCACTCAGCCGGCTGCACACGAACTTGAACATCACCGGCGGGCCGCACACGATGGCGAATGTCCGCTGCGGATCAATCTCGATTCCGTCCAACAGCTTGGTGATGAGACCCACAGGGCCCGTCCACTCGTTGTCCGGCTCTTCCACGATGACCTGCAGATCGATGTCGTCGATCCGACCCCACTCCTCGTACTGGTAGTCAAAGAGGAGCTGATCCGGGCTCTTGGTCCCATACAGAATGTGCACATTTTCGAAGTCGGCCCGGTTTTCGATAACGGCAAAGATCGATGAGCGCAGAGGAGCCAGGCCCAGGCCGCCTGCAATGAGCAGCACATCGTACCCTTTCATTGTTTCTATGGGGAAATGAGTGCCGAAGGGGCCCCGAATACCAATGTGTGCGCCGCGCTTCGCCCGGTGAAGGGCGCCGGTGACGATGCCGGCCCTTCGGATGCACAGCTCCACGTACCCCGTCCTCGAGGTGGAGCTCGAGATGGAGATAGGGATCTCACCGTATCCCGGCACCTCGACCATGACGAACTGGCCTGGCAGGAAGGAGAAGCGCTCACCCTCGCTCTCGTC
The DNA here is from genome assembly GCA_029938595.1 of Thermoanaerobaculales bacterium. Classification (GTDB taxonomy): domain Bacteria; phylum Acidobacteriota; class Thermoanaerobaculia; order Thermoanaerobaculales; family Sulfomarinibacteraceae; genus Sulfomarinibacter. The sequence continues at coordinate 3,994 of JAOZUP010000024.1, forward strand.
GAGAATCCGTACCTGGAAGAGCTTCTCCATGTCGGTCAGGCGGATCACGTTGAGGATCTCTGCCTTGAAGCACCTGTCGGTCTCCTTGAGGCGGCTCCTCCGATTGAAATCCAGAGGCTCCAGCATCTCGCTCTCAAGGGAAACATCGTAGGGCTGGAATAGGTTCTTCATGTCTGCTCATCCATCTGAAGATCCGTAATCACCTCCACAGGGCTGATTCCGGCGAGACAAGTCCTCCCGCATCTGTTGCAGCCCACGCACTTTGGCTCGTCGTAGATTTCTACGAAACCGCGGTGCTGGTGGTAATAGCGGTATTTGAGTCGGGTCGTGCTGTCCGGTCTGAAGTTGTGGCCTCCTGCCACCTCCGCAAAATCAACGAGATTGCACGAGTACGCCTGCCGCTGTTTGACCCCTCGCTCGAAGTCCATCGAGACCTTTTCCATGACCCCGTAGCAGTAACAGGTGGGGCACACCATGGCGCAGCTACCGCAACTCATGCACTTGCGGCCCCATTTTTCCCAGACCTCGGATGTGAATTCGATATCGAGCAAGGTTCCCAGGTCGTGGACCGGAACCTCGGCCTGGAACAAGCCGGCGAGGCGTTGCCGCTCAGTCAGGTAATCGTGGGTGTCCTCATCGGTGATCTCTCGAGCATGGACTTTTTGCAGTGCGCCGAAACCTCGGTCGGAGCCGATGGCAACGAAGTATCGATCACCGAGATCGGTGAGAAACAGGTCGAAGCCGTGGGTCACCGTGTCGGTTCCCAGAGATCTGCAGAAGCCGCCTTCGCAGGGTTCGTGGTCGATACCGACGATGAAGGTGTTCTCCCTCCTCGAGATGTAATACGGGCTTGGGAAGAAATCGCGGGCGAAGACCTTGTCCAGCTTCAGGAGGCCGTTGATGTCGCAGGCATGAAGACCGATGATGGCCCGTGGCTGAATCCGGTAGCGAATGTCCTGAGTCCAGTCGTCCTCATCAAAGCGGTAGGTCGACAGGTTTTCCTGGAAGGGGAGGAAGTAGGTTTTTGCCGAGTACTCGGTGGTCGCGTAGTCGAAATCGAGCTCGTCGGGGTTGGACACCGGCAGGTAGTGATGGATCGGATTGTCGTCCTTGTCGCGGCCGATCTCCTTCGGCCCGACGACCTCGATCGTCTCGAGGGTCATCTCGACCAGGTCCCTGAATCCCTCCTTGGACAAGCATCGAAACAGCATCGCGCTACCCCTCACTATGACTGTAGCCGCAAGGTCGACCGACGCGGGCGGGATGGACCTGTGTCAGAGAAACGACCCCATCCTCCGTGATGAACTCCCAGCCAACCTCGATCAGCCGACGAACGGCTGACGGCGCCAGCATCGTGCCCACCTCGGGCCAGCATAACATCAGTGCCACGTGCCCCGATCCGGAATGCTGCTCGCCGCTCGCCTGCAAGCGACGTCCCGCCGAGAAAACACCGCTAGGTGCTGTGCCTCCCCGGCCGCAGTAGGGGGCTGGTGAGAAGTGCGCGCTAGCGAACCGTGTTGGAGTTAATCACCGCCTCTACCTCGGTCAGCGTGGTCTCCTCGAGCCGCGTGCGGAGCATGGTATTGGCCTCGACGACAATCTTGCCGAGGATGCAGTCGTCCCCCTCACAAATGGAGGAACTGAGGAGACACTGACTGGGCTCGAACCGCCCTTCGATGGCCTCGAATACCTCGAGGAGAGTCACCGAATCCGGGGGCCGGGTGAGTATGAAGCCCCCGCGAGGGCCGCGGACCGACCTCACCAGCTCGACTTTGGCCAGCCGCTGAAGCACCTTGGAGAGGTGTGCCTCCGAGATCTCGAACCGGTTCGCGATCTCGCGCGAGGTGATCGGCCCATCCTGGCGATTGGCGAGGTATCCAAGGGCGTGCATCGCCAACGAGGCGGCCTCCGAGATCTTGAGTGCACACGGCATAGTCGCTCCCAAACTGCCGAATGTGGCCTTATTTGGGTGCCGGACGGCGGCCTCCTTGACCGCGGTCAAGGATCCCTTGACCACATTCGGGCTATTCAGTATTGTAATACCGCAATTCGGGTATTGATACCGAGAGTCTGGCGGAGCGGTAGGAGGGCACAACAGAAACCATGGTCGCCGATGAAAAGAGCCCCGCGTGGTGAATGATTCAACCTCCGGCTCCCCACGTTTTCCGGCACGCTTCAACGAGCTGCCGTGGTACCGGTCAAACGTGCCGTGTATGGAGGCCTGTCCGGTTCACACAGACTCGGGACGCTATGTCCAGCTGATCGCCGAAGGGCGCTTTGAGGAGGCGTTTCTGGTCGCCCGGTCCCCCAACGCGCTGGCCTCGGTCTGCGGCCGGGTGTGTGCCGCTCCCTGCGAGGACGCCTGCCGGCGCGGTTGGATCGACGAGCCGGTAACCATCCGTCCCCTGAAGCGCTTTGTCACCGAGCGCTACGGCGCCGAGTCCGCGACGCCGGACTTCTTCCGCGTCTTGACTGTTGAGCCGGAGGACGCGGCAGTAGCGACCCAAATCGATCCTGGCTGCCGCCGCCTGTGGCACATGGAGCAACTGTGTCAGGAAACGCGCCACGGGAGTAGCGGCGATGGAAGAAAGGTCGCCGTCATCGGCAGTGGACCCGCCGGCCTCGGCTGCGCTCAGGACCTGAGCCTCATGGGCTACGCGGTGACGATCTTCGAGGCCCTCCCCGATAGCGGCGGCATGCTCCGCTACGGCATCCCCGACTATCGTCTGCCGCGGGCTGTCATCGACCGCGAGGTGGGAGCAGTCGAAGGGCTCGGCGCGGTCCTCAAAGCCCACACTCCGATAACCGCTGATTTCGGGCTCTCCCAGCTCCGCGACGAGGGATTCGAGGCCGTATTCCTGTCGGTGGGGGCGATGCGGGGGCGCGATCTCAATATCGAGGGTGCGGACAAGGACGGAGTCATCAAGGCGGTCGACTATCTGCTCAACCTCAACCGCGGCTACCGGGTCGACCTTGGAGAAAAGGTGGTGGTCATCGGCGGCGGCTCGGTGGCCCTCGACGCGGCTCGAACCGCAGTGCGCGAGTTCTACCAGCCGATGGAGGAAATCGAAATGACCGCCGAAGCGGTTGTGGGCCAACCGGCCATGGACGCCGCCCGCGGCGCCTTGCGCGGCGGCGCCAGCGAGGTGCACGTTATTTCCCTCGAGTCCCTCGACGAGCTCCCAGCGGGGCAGACCGTGCAGGGCAGGGACGAGCTCCACGAAGCGGTCGAGGAGGGTGTTCGGCTCCACCCCGGGTGGGGCCCGAAGAAGATCGTCGGCAACGGCAGTGTCCAGGCCATCGATTTCGTTGGGGTCGAGCGGGTCTTCGACGACGAAGGTCGGTTCAATCCCTCATTTGACGCCAGCCGCACGATGACTCTCGATGCCGACTCGGTGATCCTCGCTATCGGCCAACAACCCGACTTCAGCTTCTTGAGTGAGGGGGACGGGATCGAGCTGACACCGACCGGCACTATCCGAATTGATCCCAAAACCCTGGCGACGACGGCTGCGGGCGTCTTCGCCGGCGGCGATGCCGCCTTCGGTCCGCGCATCGCGATCGAGGCGGTGGCCAACGGCAAGCTCGCCGCACGCTCGATCCATAACTATCTGTCCGGCGGACAGGCCGCCATCCATTTGGAGGTCGAGATTCGGAAGATCCCGGCGAACGAGTACTCGATGCCGGCTGGTTACGAGAAGCGGGCCCGCCGTGGCGCGCCCACACTGCCGACTGATCGCCGCACCGGTATCACCGAGGTCGAGGAGGTGATGACCGAGGAGCAGGCCCGCGCCCAGGCCGAGCGTTGCCTGGCCTGCCACATCGACACGATCTACGACCCCTTGAAGTGCGTCCTTTGCAACCGCTGTGCCGACGTCTGTCCGGAGAAATGCCTTCTATTTGTCCCTCTCGTGCAGGTGGACATGCCCGCCGAGCAGCTGGAGACGGCGCTCGAAACCTACGGTCACGACACCGATCAACCGATGACGGTCCTGCTCAAGGACGACACCATCTGCATCCGTTGCGGTCTGTGCGCCGCACGCTGTCCGACGGAGGCGATGACCATGGAACGTTTCAACTTCATCGAATCAACGGGGTGAGAGCAGTGGCATCAACAGACACGGTCGACAATGGAGTTCAGGTCTCTTCCGACAGCGGTCTGGATCAGACACGTAGGGGCTTTCTGGGGCGGCTGACGGCTGCGGTCGCTGCGATCGGGGCGCTGGTCGCGGGCTGGCCGCTCCTGCGGTCGCTGGTTCCGAACGTTCTCTACGAACCTCCCAAGCGTTTCCGCATCGGCAATCCCGAGAGCTTCCAGGAGGGCGTCACCTTCCTGGAGGAGCACCGGATCTTCCTCTTTCGCGAGAGCTCGAGCTTCCACGCCATCTCCGGTATCTGCACCCATCTTGGCTGCACTGTGAAGTTCTCTCCCTTCACCTTGCCTCAGGAAGAAACGGTCCGCCAGTTCAGCTACCGCGCCTTGGGCGAGTTCCACTGCCCCTGTCACGGCTCGAAGTTCCGCGGCGAAGGGACCAACTTCTCAGGGCCCGCACCCCGCCCGCTCACGTGCTTCCACCTCGAGCTTTCGCCCGCCACCGGAGAGCTGGTCGTGGATACCGCGACCGATGTCCCGCGCGACTTCAGACTGGTGGTCTAGATGAACCTATTCAAGATCCAGGACATGTGGCAGAAGCTGATCTGGCCGTGGCGGCCGGAGTCCAACCGTGAGGCGGGCAGCGGCATCGTCGCCAACTTCCTGCTCCACTGGTTCCCGAACAGGGTCTCTCTGCGCAGTCTGGCCTTCTCGGCCTCGCTGTACCTCGGCACCATCACCTTCATCGTGTTCCTGGTCCTGACGGTGACCGGGGTGGTGTTGATGTTTTTGTACATTCCGTCAGTCGAACGCGCCTACTGGAGCATCAAGGACCTCGACAACACTGTGAGCTTCGGATGGCTCCTCAGACGGCTGCACCGGATCTCCGCCCACCTCATGGTGGCGCTGGTCTTCCTCCACATGTTCCGGGTCTTTCTCACCGGCTCCTATAAGGCCGGAGAGATCGTTCGGTCGGCGCGCCCCTTCAACTGGGTGCTTGGTGTCACACTGCTGGTGCTGACGCTGCTCCTCAGCTTCACCGGTTACCTCCTGCCCTGGGACCAGCTCGCCTTCTGGGCGATCACGGTGGGAACCAACATCGCAGCCGCTGTTCCTCTCGTTGGCGAGGCCATACGACAGTTCTTGCTCGGCGGCACGATCATCGGCCAACCAACCCTCATTCGGTTCTACGTCCTCCACTGTGCGCTCCTGCCGATCGTGCTCTTCGCGGTGGCGGCGTGGCACATGTGGCGGATCCGCAAGGACGGAGGCCTCGCCATCGTCGAGCAGGACCGTAAGGATGCTCTCGCACGGGAGCCGGTGGCACCCAAGAAGAGCAAGACCTACAGCGTCCTCGGTATCGCCAGCGGGACCACGGTCCAGGTCAACGACCCGACCACGCTCAACGAGGACAACTCGGTTCCGTCGACTCCGTTCCTCATCGTCCGGATACTGCTCATTACCCTGTTGACCGTGGCGGTCTCGATCGGTCTGTCGCTGGTCGTTCAGGCTCCCCTGGAGGCGGCCGCGAACCCGGAAGTCACCCCCAACCCGGCCAAGGCGCCGTGGTACTTCCTCGGGTTGCAGGAAATGGTCGGGTACTCCGCCCTCATGGGCGGGGTCATCATCCCGACCATCGTTATTCTGGGCCTGATGCTGATCCCGTTTCTCGATCGGGAGCAGAAGGGAATCGGGTTCTGGTTCACCGACGGTCCCGGTCGAAAATGGGGCATCTTCGGCTTCCTCTACGGACTGGTCACCACTGTCGGGTGTCTTGCGATCGCGCTCCTTGCCCCCATGCGTGACATCTTTCCGACGATCGAGAGTCAGCTCTTCTTCGATCTCGTCAACCCCGCGACCTTCCTCCTTCTCCTCTTTGCAGGCATGTACTTCGTGGTATTGAAGAAGACCTCGTCAACGCGTTATGCGGCGATCGCCACATTCTGCGCGTTCATCATCGCGTTTGTCCTTCTCACCTACATGGGGACGGCTTTGCGCGGGCCGAACTGGGACTTCTACTGGCCGTGGCAGGCGTGGCCGACTCATCCGACGGCGCTGTGAGGTAAGCCGATGATCAAAAAGATTCCTCAGCGCGAGATTCTACTGGTCCTCATCGCTGCGGTGGCGCTCCTCGCGGTCGGCGTGGCCGCCATCATGTACGACACCGGACCGGATTGGAAGTACTACCAGTCGGAGTTCCGCACCATCGTCGCCGAGAGAGTAGCCAATGCCGACCTGGCGACTCTGCCCGTGGGCATCCAGCAGATCTGGGTCGAGAAGCTCGACCGGGTCGATCGTTGCACGACCTGTCACCTCGGCATGACCTGGAAAGGGCTCGAAGACGTCGAGCAGCCGTGGACCACTCACCCCATACCCGAGATCTTCGACGACCACCGGCTGGAGAATTTCGGTTGTACGGTATGTCATGGCGGACAGGGATTTGCGCTCTCTGAGTACGATGCCCACGGCTTTGTCGAACACTGGGAGAGACCTCTGCTCTCAGATATCGCCGGCTCCGAGTATGACCCCAGGAACCCGCCGCCGCTGCATGAGATCCAGTGCAACTACTGCCATCGCTACGAGCGGTCCACCAGAGGGATGCCGTTTATCAACAGCGCCAAGGAATTCGTACGCACCAAGGGCTGCAAGATCTGCCACGTCATCAACGGTGACGGCGGCAAGCTGGGGCCGGATCTGACGAGCGAAGGCGACAAGCACGCCGAGGGCTTCGATTTTTCGAACCTGGTATCCGATCAAATCACGGTCTTCAACTGGCACATCAAGCATTTCCAGTCGCCGCCGACCATCGTTCCGGGATCGATCATGCCGGAAATGAACTTCCAGTCGCACGACGCGCAGGCCCTCGCCATGCTGGTCATGAGCTGGCGGGACGACGAGGACCTGCCACGCGCCTATCTTCCGGGGGTGGAGCTCAAGGACGAAATGACGCCCGAGGAAGTCGAGAGGGATCTCCGCATGCGCGAGGGCGACGGCGCGTTCTTCGTCGAGCACAACTGCTTCGTGTGCCACAGCATCAAGGCCTATGACATCAAGTCACCGACCGACAAGGGTCCCGATCTGTCGCTGGCGCCGGATGACGTCCGGGCGCGCTTCAACAAGACCGTCGAGGAGTTTCTCTTCGATCCCACCGGCACCATGAAAATCATCCTCGAAAGCCAGATCGTTCTCACCGACGAGGAGAAGTGGCAAGCCGTCGAAAAGATCATGAAGGCCTACGACATCGTAAAAAACAGAGCTGCGGAGGCCGAGGCCGCCGCGGCGGATGGGTCATAGACTCATAGAAAAAGGAGGAGGAAGAGAATGAACAAACGGAACATCCTTCGAGCGACGCTTGCGCTGTTCGTCATCGGGCTCTTCGTCGGGCTCGCTGCGTGCGGCAAGAAACCACCCCAACGCCGTGGCGCGCGCGCCGGTGCTGGGGGCACATCCGACCTGGCGAACGCCGCCCTTGCCACCTACGTGGCGCCCGGAGACCTCGACGAGTACTATCTCTTTTACTCGGGCGGGCACAGCGGACAGATCTTCGTCGCCGGCGTTCCCTCGATGCGCCACATCGCCACCATCCCGGTCTTTTCACCCTACCCAGGCACCGGCTATGGGTTTGACGATGAGTCAAAGGAAATGCTTGGCGAATACACATGGGGCGACTCTCACCATCCCGGATTTTCGGAGACCAATGGTGAGTACGACGGGCGCTGGCTCTTTATCAACGACAACGCCCAGGGCCGCCTTGCCCGGATCAGCCTGAGGGATTTCAAGACCAAGCAGATCATCACCATCCCCAATATCTCGGCCAACCACGGCAGCTCCTTTGTCACTCCGAACTCGGAGTACGTGACGATGGCGACGCGGATGTCGGTACCGTTCCCCGAGGGAACCTACGCCGATGTCACCGAGTACGCATCCGAGTACCAAGGGATTGTTGCGGGCATCAAGATCGACCCCGACGACGGAAACCTGACCCTCGGTTGGGAGATATTGGTACCGCCGTTCAATTATGATCTCGGCGATGCCGGGAAGGGCCCCTCGGACGGCTTCCTCTTCTGGACTTGCTACAACTCCGAGCGTGAGTTCATCGAAGGCGGCAAACTCGAGGTGACTGCCTCCCAAAAGGACAAGGACTACATCTTGATGGTGGACTACCGCGAGGCCGATAAGGCGATCGCCGCCGGCAGCTTCAAAACCATCAAGGGCGCGCCAGTAATCTTTCCGCAGGAAACCGCCGGCGTGGCGTACTTCATCCCGCTCGCCAAGTCGCCGCACGGCGTCGATGTCTCCCCGAGCGGGCGCTGGATCATCGGCTCGGGCAAGTTGTCACCGACAACCACCGTCTTTGACATGGAAAAGATCAAAGCCGCAATCGCCGCCAAGGATTTCGAGGAGACCATCGACGGCATCCCGGTGCTGACCTATAACTCGGTGCGCGAGGCCGAGATCCCGGTCGGGCTCGGACCCCTCCACACCCAATTCGACGGCAAGGGCTACGCCTACACCTCGCTCTTTGTCGAGAGCGCGGTTGCCAAGTGGAAGCTGCCGCCGTATGACGACGGTGCCGACATGAACCAGTACGTTGTCGACAAGTTGCCTGTGGCCTACAACATCGGCCACCTGGTGGCGGCTGAGGGTGACTCCATGTCTCCCGACGGCAACTACTTGGTCGCGCTCAACAAGCTCTCCAAGGGGCGCCATCTGTCGGTCGGCCCCTCGATTCCGGAGTCGGCACAGCTCATCGACATCACCGGCGACAAGATGAAACTCCTGTACGACGCCTTCACCGAGCCCGAGCCCCATTACGCGCTGATCATCAAGGCCGACAAGTTGGATCCAATCGAGGTCTACAAGAAGGGCGATCCCGAGTGGCCGCAGCATCCCAACGCCATCTGGAGTACCGAAGAGGCGAGGATCGAACGAAAGGGCAAGACGGTCGAGGTATGGATGATGGCGGTACGTTCCTTCTTCGCTCCGGATGTCATCCGCGTCAACCGTGGAGACAAGGTCATCGTCCATGTGACCAACATCGAGCAGACCCGTGACGAGCTGCACGGATTCGCCATCAACGAGTACAACATCAACCTGGTGATCGATCCCGGTGAGACCAAGACGGTGACCTTCACCGCCGACAAGTCGGGAGTCTTCGCCTTCTACTGCACCAACTTCTGCAGCGCGCTACATCAGGAGATGCAAGGCTACTTCCTGGTGAAGTGAAGACGAATCTGGCGGGTTCCGGCTGTCGAGCAGTTGGCGGCCGGGACCCGGTTTTCGAGGTGAATATGTCGGGTTTCTTTGAACGGTTGACGGCCTCACTCGATCGCCCCGTAGTCGGAAAGAGCCGGCTGTTGGTCTTCTTGGCCGCGCTGGCGCTCGTGCCGACCTTCTTCGTACCGCTGTGGCATATGACCTTTGTCGCCCAGCAGTACCCGGAAGGCCTGAATCTCTATGTTTACTCTCACAATTTGGTCGGTGGCGACGACGGCAACGACCTCACCGAGATCAACGTTCTGAACCACTACATCGGGATGGCGGAGCTCAAGCCGGCGGACTTCACCGAGCTCAAGTGGATTCCCCTGGTGATCGGGCTGATCGGCGTTCTGACCCTCAGGGTAGCTGCGATCGGAACCCTGCGCTCGCTGGTGGATGTGGTCGTTGTGTCTCTCTACTTCGGCGCGTTTTCGGTGTGGAGCTTCTGGTACAAGCTCAACTACTACGGGGCCAACCTCGATCCCAAGGCCTCGGTCGAGGTGGCGCCGTTCATGCCGCCGATGTTCGGCTACAAGCTCGTCGGCCAGTTCGACGTGTGGTCGTACCCCGCGTTTGGAACCTATCTCTTTCTGGTCTTTGGCCTTCTGCTGGTGGCGGCCTTCTGGCTGTCGTGGCGAAATCCGGGTCCCGAGCCGACCCTTTCCAACTCATAACGGAGGAGTACGATGAAAAAGATCGCAATCCTGATCCTGGTTCCCGGCCTGTTGATCGGCTGTGGAGGAACTTCAGACGAGGCCGCCTACGAGGCCGCAGAACCTGCGGCCGAGGCGGTGCTACTCGAGGTCGAGGCGCCACCGGCACTCGATGTTCCCGAGCCCAAAGAGGTGACCGGAGAGGACGACTGGGAGGCCAAGGCCCACAACAAGAACATCGAGGTCGTTCAGGTCATCAACATCATCCAACCGATCGCGGCCTATATCACCGTCGGTTTCGAACAGTACGGCTCGAGCTTCAGTGAGACCCTCCACGAGGAGTGGGCCGACACCCAGGTCCAACTGACCCAGGCCACCACCCTCTACGGCTCCTGCCAGGAGCAGATGGCCAGCGGCGAGTTTGACAAACAGCTCTTTTTGGATCTTGAAGAGGTGTGGCAGGGACTGGTCAAGACCGGTGTTGCCGGGGTTCGCACCAAGCAAATGGTGGACAGCGAGCTCGCGCGGCTCAAAGGCTAGCACCCAGCCGTCGCGACAACCTTGATTTTCGGCCGGACCTCCTGGGACGGTGGCATTCCGGTGTGCTATATCTGACACCCTTGTCTATAGGGAGAGGTGCGAGTGGTGAAACCCATTTTCTGGTTGCTGGCCGTCATGTCATCGGTGACGGCCGCGGCGGCGGTCCACGAGATCGCTGCCGGGGGGTCGATCGCGGCCGTTCTCGAAAGGGCAGCACCCGGTGACACCATACGTCTCGCTGGCGGAACGTATCACGAGAACATCGTCGTCAACGTTCCGGTGACGTTGACCAGCGATGGCGGCGCCATTATTCGCGGCGGTTATCAAGGCAACGTGGTCCACGTCACCGCGGCCGGCACGGTGCTCGAGGGGCTGCACATCGCCGAGGCCAGCCCACGCCTGACCAAAGACATGGCCTGTGTCCTCGTCGAGGCCGACGATGTCACAATTCGCAACTGCACCATCACCGAGTCTCTCCATGGAATCTACGTCAAGGCTGGAAACAGGGTTGAGATCCTCAGCAACACCATCGAGGGCCGGCTGGATCTCATCGAGGCCGACCGTGGGAACGGAATCCACCTCTGGAACTCGGCAAATAACCAAATCATCGGCAACGAGATCTTCAATGTCAGGGACGGTATCTACTTCTCATTTGCCGATTCGACCCAGATCGAGCGCAACCACATCCACAACGCCCGCTACGGTCTCCACTACATGTACTCGAACGACAACTCGTTCTTTGACAACCTCTTCGAAAACAACGTCGCCGGCGCCGCGCTCATGTACTCCGAGGACATCGTGTTTGCCCGCAACACCTTTGCCCGCTGCCGCGGTTTCCGGGCGTACGGCCTCCTCCTGCAGTCGATGAGCCGGGTCACCGCACAGTCCAATTTGATCCTCGACAACAGCCGCGGGATCTTCATGAACAACACCGACGATAGTCTCATCGAGCTCAACGATGTCGTCGACAACGATCTCGCCATCCAACTCAACGGAGGTTGCGATGGCAACCGTTTCGTCCGCAACAACTTCATCAACAACCTCAGCGATCTCTTGCTCGACGTCAGCGACCTCGAGACACAGTGGGCGGATATTGACGGGGGAAATTACTGGAGTTCATTCCGTGGTTACGACCTGGATGGCGACGGCGCGGGTGATCTCCCGTTCCCCATCCAAAACGTGTTCCAGATACTGGAAACAAAGGTCCCCGAGGTTCGTTTCTATCTGCTGAGCCCGGCCGCGGAGGTCCTCAAGGCAGCGGAGCGAGCGCTGCCGATTCTTCGCCTTGGAGATGCAGAGGACCCACTTCCGTCGATGTTCCCGATCAACAACCAGGAGGTCCCATGGGAGGAATCCACCGCCCCTTCCGGAAACGGAAGTGCGGTGTGGGCCATGATCTTCCTGGCGGGAACCGCCCTCCCTATGGCAGGTCTGTGGCGTCTCGGTAAGCCGAGGCATCACAAATCGCGACAAAAAACTGGACGCGTCAGATGAGCTCAACGAACGAACCCATTGTGCGCTTTGAGGCCTTCTCCAAGAGCTTCGGCTCTCTGGAGGCGGTCAGACCGCTCGATCTCGAGATCGCGAACGGTGAGTCCTTCGCATTTTTAGGGCCAAACGGCGGCGGCAAGACGACCGTCCTTCGCGCTCTCGTCGGTTTGCATTCTCCGACCTCCGGCAGGGTCCTTGTTCACGGATCAGACATAACTGAGGAGCCCGACAGAGTACGCAATTTGCTTGCCTACGTTCCGCAGCGGGTCAACATGCCCGATGTTCTCACGGCTCGCGAGGTCCTCGATCTCTTCGCCGGTCTGAGAAAGGTGCCGGAAGAGCGGGTGGACGAGGTCCTGGATCTCCTCGCCCTTTCGGACGACGCCGATCGACGGGTCGGCGAGTACTCCGGCGGCATGTTGCAACGGCTCGGGCTTGCCGCAGCCCTTCTCGAAGAGGTTCCGCTCCTGGTGCTGGACGAGCCAACCCTCAACCTTGACCCGCAAGGAATCGACAGTCTTCACCGGGCGCTGGCCAGTCTAAAAGAGCGCGGTACCGCGATCGTCTTTTCCTCGCACAGCATTCACTCCGCGGTCCGATTGGCCGACCGGATCGGTGTTCTGGTCGATGGCGAGCTGGTGACTCTCGAGCCCGTCGCGGCATTCCAGGCAGAGGTCACCCGGCAGACCACGGTACGGGTGGTCCTCGATCGCATCGACGACGCGATCGTCCAGGCGGCGGAAAAGGCGGGCGCCGAGGTTCGTGAGTGCAACGCCACCCACGTCTCCTTCCGGGCGCTGCCTGAGAAACGGCTGGACGTCATTCGAGCAATTGAAAACGCCGGTGGAACCATCGAGGAGTTCCACACCGAGGCACCGGGGTGGGAGTCGCTGGTCCACACCCATTTCAACGGCGGGGGAGATTCGCCATGAAGGATCATGAAATGTTCAGGCTGGCCGCGTTCGCAATGTTCTGCGTGCTCGTTGCCGGATGCGGCGGAGAGCCCACACCTGAAATCATGGCCGGGGTCGACGGCTGCGCGAGCTGCGGCATGGTGATCGATCGCGTCAACGAGGCCGCAGGTTGGATCGAGGGAGGGGATTTTGTACCCTTCTGCTCGCCCGGCTGCGTGTTGGCCGAGTACGATGCTCTTCGGAAGTCGGGTCAAGCGCCGCCCGAGGCGGTTTTTTTCGCCGACTACCGTGACGGCACGTTTTCGCCGGCGGTCGAGACCGCCTTCCTCCTCACCGACCACGTACCGACGGTGATGAACGCCCGCGTCATCTGCTTCAACTCGGTGGCGGCAGCCGGCAACATGCGGAAGCACGAGGACGAGATCGTTACTGACTGGACCGGCTATCGAGTGCTCCGGGGGGAGCCCGATACCGTGATCGAGACGGTCTTCGGTCCCGGCGGCATGGTTCCCGAGGTGGTGATGGCGAACAAAGGAGACATCGTGCTCTGGCGCGCCCGGAGCGAGGGACTCGAGGAGGACGTCACATGGGCCATCAAAGGCTATCCGGAGGTAGAACCGGCCATCGTTGCCGCGACCGGTGCTGAGATCGAGCTTCGGTTCATGGCGACCCGGCCGGGTGCCGGTTTCCCGATCGAAGACGCCTCGGGCGGCGAACCCCTCGGCATGATCAAGGTGAGCGGCGCTCACACCGCGGACGAGGCGGCGCAGTGAGCTCAGCCGTATTTGAATTGGCGCGGCAGGAGTTCGCCCTCCATCGCCGCAACCGGTGGGTCGTTTCCTTTGCGGTCCTGTTTACGACCCTCAGCCTGGCGGTCGCGTACTTCGGGATGATCACCTCCGGATACACCGGCTTCCAGGATTTCGTGCGCACCTCCGCCAGCCTGATCAACCTCGGCGGCTTTCTGCTGCCGCTCTTTGCCCTCCTGCTTGGCGTCTTCAGCTTTCTGACCCACCGGGAGTATCTGGAAATCCTGGCCACCCAACCGGTATCGAGGCGAGAGATCCTCCTCGGAAAATACCTCGGCCTCCTGATCTCGGTGCTGGCCGCTGCGGCCCTCGGCTTCGGACTGCCCGGGGCCATCATCTCCGCGTCCATCGGATTTGAGGGTGCCGGGACCTACCTCCTGGTGGTTCTCTTCTCCTGCCTGCTGGCGGCGGTATTCACCGGGCTATCGGTGCTCATCGCGCTCCTAACCGGCCGGCGGCCGGTGGCCCTCGGCATCGCCATCGCGGTGTGGATCTTCTTCGAGCTCGTCTACGGTCTGCTGATGTTAGCGACGACGCTCTATTTGCCCGCGGCAACGGTCAAAACCGTGCTCCTCGTCGGCCTCGGCGGCAACCCGGTGGACGTCGTGCG
>JAOZUP010000025.1 GCA_029938595.1 Thermoanaerobaculales bacterium
GCTACGGGCCTCTGCTGCGGCCCGCGATACGCGGCCATCTGGCACGCTAACGCGCGCCAGCTGACCACGTCTCGCGGCCCTCGCGACGAGGCCCTCCGCAACAGCGCCGCGCCGACTGTGGGCTCCGGGAGGAGGATGCAAGCTGGGGGTGGGTGGGTGGAGCTAATACCTAACACCTAATACCTTCCTCGGGACGAGGCCCTCCACGACAGCGCCACGCCGACTGAGGCTTCCCGGAGGGATGCAGATTGGGGACGGCAAATCCGAAATCCGAAATCCGAAATCCGAAATTTCTCAGGGTAGATGAGCAGGAGGGAGGCTCAGTCTCACAATCAATTCAATATTGACCCTTGACGTCTGTATTTGACGATATAAATTATTAACGGCGTGAAATATTAGCCGGGTAAATAATGTCGATTGGCGACGGACTCGTTGATTCGGGGGGGCGCTTCGAGGACGGGAGTGTGCCGAGCGCCGATCTCTACCGTTTCCTGCGATCCGGGCACGTTCTGAGGTCGCTGCTGCGCGAGTTCCTGGAAGAGGACTTTCTACAACAGGTGTGCCGGCACCGACTGACTCGGTCCCAATTCTGCTTTCTCAAGCTCATCACCGCCAACTCTGACCTCCAGGTCGGGGAGCTTGCGCGCTGCCTTGGTGTGTCACCTGCGGCGTCAAGCAAGAACCTCGACCGGCTCGAGCGCCTGGGTCTTGTGTGTCGTGAGACTTCCGGACAGGATCGCCGCGCCATCCTCCTCAAGGCGAGCGCAGACGGCGTTGAGCTGGTTCGCGACTATGAGAGCCTCAAGGCAGCGCGGCTGGAGCCGGTCATTGACTCTCTCGGGCGGGAAAAGACTGAGCAACTCTGCGACCTTCTCGAGGAGGTCTGTGTGGCGATGCTGGCGCGGGCCGAGAACCCGCGCGAAACCTGCCTCCGCTGTGCCGGCTACTACCGTCCGGACTGTGCCTTTGAAAGGTTGCAGGGGAAGTGCGCCCTTCGGCCGCGTCGAGGAGATGGGTTGGATGAGACGGGGGTGGAGGCGTGATTCTGAATTCTCAATTCTCAATTCTCAATTCTCAAATTTGGCCCGCCCACCGACGGTTTGGGAAGGGCGTGGAAAAATTCGAAATTCGAAATTCGAAATTCGAAATGGGTGGATTTGGGAGGGGTTTCTGATGAGGGACTGGAGGACTCCGCTTGACGCGGACAAGGTCAAGGTGCCGGTCGGCCGGGTCGTCATCATCGCGGATCGCTGCAAGGGCTGCGCATTCTGTGTCGAATACTGCCCGAAGGATGTGCTGGTCATGTCTGAAGAATTCAACCGCAAGGGCTACCACCCGCCCGAGATGATCGCTGAGGGCGAGTGCGTGAACTGCAATCTCTGCGAGATGATCTGCCCCGACTTCGCCATCTTCTGCGTGCCCGTGGAGGTGGAGGCGGCGGCGGACGAGGGAGGTCCCAATTGAAGGCCGATCCTGCTGGCGTGCTGACCGGTGTGCACTATCTCGACGGTGACTTCGCCTGCGGCGAGGGGGCCATGGCGGCGGGCTGTCGCTTTGTTGCCGGCTATCCCATCACACCGAGCACCGAGGTGGTGGAGCGCATATCACGACGGTTCCCGATGATGGGTGGGACATTCATCCAGATGGAAGACGAGCTCGCGAGCATGGCGGCGGTGACCGGCGGAGTGTGGACCGGCACCAAATGCATGACCGTGACCTCGGGACCAGGCTTCAGCCTGATGATGGAAAACATCGGCCTCGCGGCGATGATGGAAACGCCCTGCGTTGTGGTCAACGTGCAGCGTGGCGGGCCGTCCACCGGGCTGCCGACCATGGTCGGCCAGGGCGATATGATGCAGGCACGGTGGGGTTCTCACGGTGATTACGAGCTGATCGCCCTTTCTCCGCAATCACCGCAGGAGGCTTTCGATCTCACCATCGTCGCCTTCAATCTCGCCGAAGTCTGGCGCGTGCCAGTGATGTTCATGATGGACGAGTGTGTCGGCCACATGACCGAGAAGGTCGTGATCCCGCCGTCGGACGAGATTGACATCGTGCCTCGGGTGCTCTCGGACAAGGCGCCCGGTGATTATCTGCCGTACGAGGTCAACGGTAGACCGGTTCCCGAATTCGTGCGGGTGGGCGATGGCTACCGTTTCCACACCACCGGGCTGACCCACGACGAGCGCGGCTACCCGGTGATGTCGGTCGAGTGCCAGGAGGACAGCGTTCACCGGATCATCAACAAGATCCGTCTCAATGCCAACGACATCGTCCGCTATGACGAAGAGAACGTGGACGGCGCCGACGTGGTGGTGGTGGCCTACGGGATCACCGCGCGGGTGACGCGGATGGCCATCGACATGGCTCGCACCGAGGGGGTCAAGGTCGGATTCCTGCGACTGATCGTCGTCTGGCCGTTCCCCGAGGATCGCATTCGCGAGATCGCTTCGTCGACCAAGGCATTCGTGGTTCCGGAGATCAATTACGGGCAGATGGTTCTGGAGGTCGAGCGCTGTGCAGCCGGCAAGGCGCCGGCCATTCTCGTGCCCCATGGGGGTGGCGGGGTTCACGACCCCGCGGTTATCTGCCAGGCGATCGTGGAGGCAGCCAAATGAGCACACCACCCAACACGCCACTGCCCGAAGAGCATCCGATCGCACCGTACCTTCGGATGGATCGGATGCCCCACATCTGGTGCCCGACCTGCGGGATCGGGACCGTGGTCAAGTGCTTTGCCACCGCGCTCGAAGAGACGCAGTTGGATCTCGACAAGGTCACCATCGTCTCCGGCATCGGCTGCACGGGGAGAGTGGCCGGCTATATGAACCTCGATGCGTTTCACACGACGCACGGTCGCGCGATACCTTTTGCCACCGGCATCAAGCTCGGGCGGCCCGAGCTCGAGGTTGTTGTCTTTTCAGGCGACGGGGACCTCACCGGCATCGGCGGCAACCACTTCATTCATGCGGCCCGCCGCAACATGGATTTGTTGGTGATTCTGGTCAACAACTTCATTTACGGCATGACCGGCGGTCAGAATGCTCCGACGACCCCAACGACCGCCCGCTCGTCGACCATGCCGTTCGGGAACTTCGAGCGCCCCTTCAATCTGCCCCATCTTGCGGCCAGCTGCGGCGCCACCTTTGTCTCCCGTTGGACGTGCCTCCACATCCGTCGGCTCACGAAGTGCATTCGCACGGCGCTCGGGCGCAAGGGATTCCGATTCATCGAGGTGATCGCGCCGTGTTCGACGCTCTACTCACGGCTGAACCGGCTCGGAAGCGGGCTCGATCTGATCAAGTTCTACCACGACAACTCCGAGATCCGGCACGGCGCCGACACCCGCGAACTGGAAATCGGCTATCAGGACAGCTTCGTCTGCGGCAACTTTGTCGACGAGGAGCGGCCGACCTTCCTCGATCTCATGAATGCTCACTACGAGGAGGTCCTGGGTGACCGCTACGTACGCATGCCGCCGGAGGGAGGGTGGATTCATGAGTGAGCGAACGGAGATCAGGATCACCGGTTTTGGGGGGCAGGGGGTGGTTCTGGCGGGTCACATCATCGGCCACGCCTGCGCTGTCAACGCTGGTAAGCACGCGACCATGATCCAGAGTTTCGGGCCGGAGGCCCGGGGCTCGGCATGCTCGACCACCCTCGCGGTTTCGGACACCGAGGTGCTCTATCCCTACATTGGACGGCCGGACATCTTCGTCGTGATGTCGGCGGAGGGCTACGAGAAGTACCGTGATGAGCTGATCGATGACGGCATCCTGGTCTACGAAAAGGATCTGGTGCCGTTCAAGGCCAAGGAGGGCCAGAAGGCTTACGGGGTCTCTTCGACGAGGATCGCCGAGGAGATCGGCCGTGCGATCGTCCAAAACATAGTCATGCTCGGTTTCTTTACTGCTGCGACCGAAATTGTCCCGCTGAAAGCCATGCGAGAAGGGGTTGCAGAGTCCGTGCCGGCGGGCACCGAGGAGCTCAACCTCCGTGCCTTCGATGCGGGCTTTGAAGCATTTCAGGAGAGCTACGGGAGCGGGGCCGAGAAAAAGATAGAGGTTGCGCCGGTGGGGAACTGATATGGCCAAGGTCGGGGTTTTCGTCTGTCACTGCGGAGAGAACATCGCCCGCACTGTTCAGGTGCAGAAGGTGGTGGACTTCGCGAAGAAGGTCCCAGGGGCTGTGTTCTCGGCCGACTATCCCTATCTGTGCTCGGCGCCGGGCCAGAAGCTGGTGATCGACGCCATCGAAGAACACGGGCTCGACCGGGTCGTAGTCGCGGCCTGCTCACCGCAGCTCCACGAGCCCACTTTCCGCGCTGCCGTCGCTCAGGCGGGGCTCAACCCCTATCTGTGCGAGATGGCCAATATCCGCGAGCACTGCTCGTGGGTCCACCGTGACATCGACGACGCCAGCGCAAAGGCCTGCCAGACCGTCACCGCCGCGGTGGAGCGAGTCAAGCGGGCGCGGCCGCTCGATCCAGTCGAGGTGCCGGTCACCAAAAGGGCGCTGGTGATCGGCGGCGGCGTGGCCGGGATCCGCGCCGCTCTCGACATTGCCGACGCGGGTCACCCGGTGGTGCTGGTGGAGCGCCAGCCGTCGCTCGGCGGAAACATGTCGCGGCTCTCCGAGACCTTCCCCACTCTCGACTGCTCGCAGTGCATCCTGACACCGCTCATGGTGCAGGTCTTGAGGCACCCCAACATCGAGCTCATGACCTACTCGGAAGTGGAGGAGGTCTCGGGCTTCGTGGGCAACTTCAAGGTCAAGATCCGCAAGAAGCCCAGGTTTGTGGTGGCCGAGGACTGCACCGCCTGCGGCGACTGCGCCGAGGTCTGCCCGGCGCCGGGCGGCAACGAGTTCGATCTCTCGCTGTCGAGCCGCAAGGCCATCTACATTCCATTTCCCCAGGCCGTTCCCTCGATTTTCACTCTCGATGCGGACCGTTGCCTCAATGCCAATCTCGACTCCCCGACGGGTTTCCGGGTGCTGGCCTGCGTCAAGTGCGACGAGGTCTGCAAACCGCAGTGCATCGACTTTGATCAGCTGCCTGAGATCGTCGAGCGCGAGGTTGGCGCCATCATCACCGCCACCGGCTTCGACCTCATGCTTGGTGAGCAGGCTGAGGAATGCGGTTACGGCAAGTACGTGGATGTGATGGACGGGCTCGAGTTCGAGCGTATCTTGTCGGCCTCCGGGCCGACCCAGGGCGAGGTCCGCCGGCCCTCGGACGGGAAGACGCCCAAGGATGTGGTCTTCATCCAGTGCGTGGGCTCGCGAAACCCCGAGCACGGGGTGCCCTACTGCTCCCGGGTCTGTTGCATGTACACCGCCAAACACGCCCTGCTCCTGCGCCACAAGGTGCCGGACTCCCGAGCCTACATCTTCTATATGGACATCCGCGCCGGTGGCAAGGGCTACGAGGAGTTCGTTCAACGTGCCATGGAGGAGGAGCGGGTGATGTACATCCGCGGGCGGGTCAGCCAGGTGATCGAAGAGGACGGGAAACTCAAGGTGCTCGGGGTCGACACCCTGTCCGGCCGCCCGGTGGAGATCGACGCCGACATGGTGGTCCTCGCTGCCGCCATGGAGCCGGCCGACAAGGGAGAGATCGCGGGAACGCTGCGCATTGCCGCCGACACCTACGGTTTTTTCAAGGAGGCTCACCCCAAACTGAGGCCGGTCGAGACCCTGACCGCCGGCATCTTCCTCGCCGGCGCCGCGCAGGCGCCCAAGGACATCCCCGACACCGTGTCGCAGGCGTCTGCGGCCGCTTCCAAGGGCCTGGGACTGCTGTCTCAGGATCTCTTGCAACGCGATCCCACAACCGCCCATGTGGATGAAACCGTGTGTGCGGGCTGCTTCGAGTGTCTGGCGGTGTGTCCCTATGGCGCGATCGAGCGCAAGGAGCTCCTCGACGCCCAGGGTGAGGTCTATCGCGAGGTGGCGGCGCCCAACCCTGCCGTGTGCGAGGGCTGCGGGCTGTGCATCGTGACCTGCCGCGGCGGCTACATCGATCTCGAGGGCTACAGCGACGACCAGGTCTTCGCCCAGCTGGGAGCGATGGGCCCACCGCCGGAGGTGATGGAACGATGACTGAGGCCAACGTAACCGTCGCCGAGAGTGGAACCGGCTCGGTACCGGAGGGATGGCAGCCCCACATCGTAGCCCTGGTCTGCAACTGGTGCTCCTATGCCGGTGCCGACATGGCGGGCACGACCCGGCTCGAGTACCCCGCCAACGTGCGCATGGTGCGCTTCCCCTGCACCGGTAGGATGAGTCCGCTGATGATTCTCAAGGCATTCGAGCAGGGCGCCGACGGGGTGCTGGTTTCCGGCTGCCACCCCGGAGACTGTCATTATGTCCAGGGCAATCTGGTGGCACGGCGTCGTTTCACCATCTTCCGGTCGCTGATGGATTTCATCGGCATCGATCTCCGAAGACTGCACTTCGCCTGGGTGTCGGCCGCCGAGGGGCACAAATGGGCGCGGGTGGTGTCGGACGTGACAGCCGCCGTATCCGAGGCGGGTCCGCTGCCGGCCTTCGAAAGCCCCGAGGATTGGGATGGGGTCGAGCTTCCATCGGTCGGCGACGGCGGTCCACAGGAGTTGACTGCAGACCAGCTTGATCTTCTTAGAGCCAATCTCCGCAGGGCCGCTTCCGAGGTGCTGGCGGCGAAACGGGTCGGGGTGGTAATCGGCTATGGAGCGGGATCCCTGCCCGGGCAGAATGTTCCGAAACTCGTCACCGACTCCAGCGCCTGCGAAATCCTCGATTGGGGTCACGGATGCGTCAACAACCTCAGCACGTACATCGGTGATGCGCTCGAGCATAACGATCGGGTGGCGGTGGTGGTCAAGACCTGCGATCTCGGTGCGATCACCGGTCTCATCCGCGAGGACCAGGTACGCCGCGATCAACTCCTGTTGATCGGCATGCAATGCCCGGGTGTCCACAGCGGGTCCGCCCTTGCCGCCAAATGCCTGTCGTGCTCCGGCGACCCACACCCCATCTGCGATCTGGTGGTTTCGGTCGATGGCGTCCATGAGAGCTGTCTCGATCCGTCGGACGCCGCCCTCGACATGCCGGACGCGCGCGACGAGCAGATCGCCTACCTGGAGTCACTGCCGTATGCGGAACGGTGGAGGTACTGGCAGCGGCAGTTCGGCAGATGCCTGCGCTGCTACGCGTGTCGTGCCGCCTGTCCGCTCTGCTACTGCTCGTCGTGCATCGCCGACAAGCACCGACCGCAGTGGGTGCCGACCTCGATCGACAACGCCGGCAACAGCACCTGGAACATCATTCGCGCGATCCACCTTGCCGGCCGCTGCTCGGGGTGCGACGAGTGTGCGCGCGCCTGTCCGGCCGACATCCGCCTCGATCTGATCAACCGCAAGCTGGCGCTCGAGGTCGAGCGTCAGTACGGGCGAGTTGGCCTGGATCCAGAGGAGAAATCGGCCTTGATCGACTTTCGGATGGAAGACTCGGAGGAGTTCATCCTGTGAGGAGATGGTGATGGATCGCACGCAGTGGTTGCTCACTGAAAGCCAACTCCGTGAGTGGGTCCGGAGTCTGCTCGACGCCGGAAACTCCGTCGTCGCACCGGTTGAGGAGGACGGCGTGCTGCTGTTCCGTCCTCTCACCTCGGAGGAGCGGGCGATACTGGCGCCGTCGGGAAAGACCAGATGGTCTCCGAAGGAGTTCCTCTTTCCCCGCTCGGAGCCCCTGTATCGGTACACCCTGGATGGCGGCGAGGTCGAGATCGAGAACCCGCCGGCGCCGCAGCGGCCGCAGGTGCTCTTCGGGGTGCGGAGTTGCGATGCCGGCGGGCTCCTTCGTCTCGACGAGATCTTCTTGTCAGGCACCAAGGACCCCCTCTACGCTGCGCGCCGGGAATCGACGACGGTGGTCTCGATGGCGTGCGCGGCGGCCGACCCTGAGTGCTTCTGCACCGCTGTGGGCGGCTCGCCGGTGGGTGAGGAGGGCAGCGATCTGCAGCTCGTACCGCTCGAGGAGGGATGGCTGCTCAGGGTGCTGACCGAGAAGGGGGAAGCGCTTTTCGGCGATGTCGATGAAAGGTGGCAGGATGCGCCGGCCGCGATCGCCAAGGAGGTCGAGAAGCTGGAGCGGCGGGTCGCGGGGCAGATCGAGCGATCCCCGGTCAAACAGGAGTGGTCGAAAACGCTCGAGGACGGTTTCGAACACGAGGCGTGGGACCGGTTGGCGCAGCATTGCCTCGGTTGCAGCGTCTGCGCCTACGTCTGCCCCTCATGTTCGTGCTTCGATATGAACCACGAGGCCAACGCGTGGTGTGGCGAGCAGTGTCGATCGTGGGACGCCTGCACCTTTGCGATCTTCACCCACCACGCCTCGGGCCACAACCCGCGCTCGACCCACCAGGAGCGGTATCGCCAGCGGGTTCTCCACAAGTTTGCCTTCAAAGCAGAGGACGATGAGCCATTCCGCTGCGTTGGTTGCGGCCGCTGCGTGGCGCTGTGTCCCGCGGGCCTCGACATCGTCGACACGGTGACTGCCGCGGTGGCGGCCATCCGGGAGGAGGGCGCCGATGCCGCTCGCTGAAGCTTTCCCCATCCCCAATCCCTATCAGCCGAGCCTGATGAGAATCGATGATTTCTTCGACGAGACGTCCGACGTGCGCACGTTGCGGCTGCGGTTCGTCGATGGCGACGAGGAGCGGGAGTTCTCCGGGTGGGAGCCCGGCCAGTTCGGCCAGTTCACCGTCTTTGGGGCCGGCGAGTCGGTCTTCGCGCTCGCCAACCAGCCGTGGCGGCCGAACGGAAATAGTGAGGACACGCCGATCATCGAGTGCACTTTCCGCGCGATCGGCAAGGTCACACACGCCCTCCGCGACATGTCTGAAGGTCAGGTAATCGGTTTTCGCGGTCCCTACGGCAACCACTTTCCGATCGATGACTGGCTGGGCAAGGACCTTGTCTTTATCGGTGGTGGGATCGGCATGGCGGCGCTGCGCTCGGCCCTGCTGGATGTGATTGACCGAAAGCAGGAGTTCGGCGACGTCGTTATCCTCAACGGTGCGAGATCGGTGGCCGACATGGTCTACACCGAGGAGATGCCGCGATGGCAGGATGTGGACGGGGTGCGGGTCGTGCGGACCGTAGACCCGGGCGGCGAGACCGAGGACTGGGATGGCGAGGTGGGGCTCCTCCCCAACGTGTTTGAGGGGCTCAATCTGGAACCGGACGGCCGCATCGTTGTCGCGTGCGGACCGCCGATCATGCTCCACTATCTCTTTCTCAGCCTAGGCAAAACTGGGTACTCGCCAGAACAGGTGGTGACGACGCTCGAGAACAAGATGAAATGCGGCATCGGCCACTGCGGCCGTTGCTACGTCGGTCCCTTCTCAGTGTGCCGGGACGGACCGGTGGTGACCTGGGCGGAGCTGAACGAGCTGCCAAAGGATTACTGATAGATAGGAGCGCTGTCGTCATGAATGCCATCATCAGACCCGACTGGGACATCAGGGACGCGATCCTCGAAATGGGCGGAACCGACGCCTACAAGTGCTACCAGTGCGGCAAGTGCATGGCGGTGTGCCCGTGGACCCACGTCGAATCTGTGGTCTTCCCGGTCTACCGGACGCCGCAGTCGGTCAAGTTCGGCGCCATCATGTCGTCCGAGGATACGGCCGACATCGAGCGCGAGGTCGATGAGATCTATCGCTGTGTCGCCTGCGAGTCCTGCACCACCTGGTGCCCGCACGGCGTCAGCATGCCCGACATCATGCGCGGCATTCGTCGCATCCTGGTCGAGTTCGGGTCCTACCCGTCCGAGCTTTCGGAATCGGTGTCGCGGGTCCACAGCTCCGGCAACCCATTCGGCGAGCCCCGGGAACGGCGAGGCGCGTGGGCGGAGGAGGCGGAGATTCCTTCGTTTGAGCCCGAAATGGACTATCTCTACTCCCCGTGCTGCGTGCCGGCGTACGACCCCCGCGCGGCCAAGGTCGCGAACGCCACCGCAGAGGTTTTGCGGAAGGCGGGTGTGTCCTTCGGGGTTCTCGGTGACCGGGAGGCCTGCTGCGGCGAGGCCATCCGCCGGGCCGGCGCCGAGGAGGTGTTCCAGGAAGTGGCCGCCGCCAACGTGAATGCCTTTTCCGATGCCGGCGTTCGCAAGGCGGTCGTCACTTCGCCGCACTGCTTCCGGACCTTTGACCGGGAGTACCCCGAACTGGGTGCTGACTTCGAAGCCGTTCACCAGAGCCAGCTCTTCGCACGGCTCATCGAACAGGGCCAGCTGACTCCCGCCAAAGAGCTCGGCAAGAAGGTCGTCTACCACGACCCGTGCGCCCTCGGTCGGGGGTCCGGCATTTACGATGAACCGCGGCAAGTCCTCAGGAGCATTCCGGGCCTCGAGCTTGTCGAAATCCCGAACTACTCGCGCGAGTACAGCCTCTGCTGTGGTGGCGGAGGCGGAGGGGTGTGGCTCGAGCGGCCAAAGGGCGAGCGCCTTTCGGACATTCGGCTCGGGCAGGCCGTGGCCACCGGCGCCGAGGTTCTAGCAGTCGCCTGCCCTTACTGTCTGCAGATGTTCGAAGACTCGGCCAAGACGATGGACCTCGATATCGAGGTCAAGGATGTCGCCGAGCTGCTCGCGGAATCGCTCTGACATTCCGGATGCCGGAATTCATTCCCCTTCCGGTTCCCAGGCCTCGCCGAAGAAGTTGATGCCCTCGTATTGATCCGCGTCCGATCCGAAACGAGCGACACCGTCGGGGGCCGTCACGAATGTGGCCTTTTCGCCGAAGACGCGGGAAAAACTGACCCGAACCATCCCGCCGTTGTCAGCGTCCGTCAGGATGTCGACGAGCTTCTCATCGAGGCTCGAGGTCAGATCAGCGCGACACAGGGGACATCGGAAGGTGTAGATCCGACCCTCTTCGAAGACCATTGAACGCGCGAAAACCGCCGAGTAATCACCGAGCTTGGCGCTCAGCAGCATCAGCTCGTAATCCTGCCCGGTGTCCACCAGGAATATGACCTTGGTTCCCGGGTTGAGCAGCTTTCGGCAGTGAGGACAGAAATACGAACGAGCCATGGGGGCCTCCGGTCGGCGGTCGCGATCAGGGTCGCGATCGCCTATGACGATTCTACTCTCATGTGGAGATACCGTGCCAGATACCAGATCCGCCCACCCACCCTTTGGCGAGTTTTCCCTCTGCCGGCATCCGGCATCCGGCATCTGGCATCCGGTTTCTGGTATCCGGTATCTGAAATCCGGGTGAATGTGTGGATAATACCCCTGTGACCTCCGCCGACCATCTCCTGGCCATCGACTTCGGCACCCAGAGCGTGCGGGCGCTGCTCTTCGACCCCCGGGGCGAATTAATCGCCAAGAACCGGGTGGAGGTCGAGCCCTATTACTCCGACCATCCTGGTTGGGCGGAGCAGGACCCGCTCTCCATGTGGCGGGCCCTGTGCGAAGCCTGTCAGGGCTTGTGGGATCTCAGGCCCGGGTCGCGGGAGATGGTGGCGGCGGTGGCCCTCACCACCCAGCGCGCCACCATGGTCAATGTCGACGAGGCGGGAGAGCCCCTGCGCCCGGCCATCATCTGGCTCGACCAGCGGCGGACAGAGGGCCTCGCACCGGTCCGCGGGCTGTGGGGGCTCGCATTTCGATTGGTGAGGATGCGCGAGACAGTAGCCCACTTCCAGGCCGAGGCTGAGGTCAATTGGCTGCAGCGCCACCAGCCGGAGGTCTGGACTCGGACTCACAAGTACCTGATTCTGTCCGGCTTCCTGACCCATCGCCTGGTGGGGCGGTTCGTTGACTCGGTGGGCTGTCAGGTGGGCTACCTACCATTCGATTTCAAGAATCTGTGCTGGGCGGGGCCCAGGGACTGGAAGTGGCAGGCGGTGCCCGTCGACCGCGAGCTCTTGCCCGAGCTCGTGCCTCCGGGCGATCCCCTGGGCGAGATCACAGAGGGTGCGGCCGCGGCCACCGGTATTCCGGCGGGAACACCGTTGATCGCCGCCGCCGCCGACAAGGCGTGCGAGGTTCTCGGCGCCGGCTGTCTGGATCCTCATCTCGGCTGTCTCAGCTATGGCACCTCGGCGACCATCAACACCACCCACCGCCGTTATGTGGAGCCGGTGCCGATGCTGCCGCCCTACCCGGCCGCAGTTCCCGGCGCCTACAGCCTCGAGGTGCAGATCTATCGCGGCTACTGGATGGTGTCGTGGTTTAAACGCGAGTTCGGTCTTCGCGAGCAGCGCATCGCCGCCGAACGCGAGATCGAGCCCGAGGAGCTCTTCGACGAGCTTGTCAACCAGGTGCCGCCGGGATCTATGGGGCTGGTGCTCCAGCCCTACTGGTCGCCCGGAGTCAAGGTGCCGGGGCCGGAGGCCAAGGGAGCGATGATCGGCTTCGGCGATGTCCACACCCGCGCCCACATCTATCGCTCGATCATCGAAGGTCTCGCGTACGCCCTGCGCGAGGGCGGCGAGCGAAGTCAGCGTCGCAGCGGCGAGAAAATGACCGAGATCCGGGTTGCCGGGGGCGGTTCGCAGTCGGATGCCGCCATGCAGATCACGGCCGACATCTTCGGCATGCCCGCCTCGCGACCGCACGTCTACGAGGCATCGGGTCTGGGTGCGGCTATCGACGCCGCGGTCGGCATCGGCCTCCACCCGAACTTCGAGACCGCGGTCGCCGAGATGACCCACGTCGGCGACACCTTCGATCCCGACCCAAAGAACCGTGCGATCTACGACGGTCTCTACCACGAGGTCTACCTTAAGATGTACAAGCGTCTCCGCCCGCTGTACGAGAAAATCCGAGCTATTACCGGGTATCCGCCCTGATCCGTGCCCGCCTCCATGTTCTAAAAGGCCGTGAGCTATAGACGATGAAGGCCGCATGCCCATTTGATGCAAGTGCGCGGGTCATACCTTCGAGAATACAAAGGTTTCAAGGTCCTGCGCCGGTGGCGATTCACCACACGTTTGGAGTAATATCTTCCGGATGTTTCTGACGGACGAATTGGTGGCGCGCTTCCTCAAGCGTCGCCTCGAGCACGCTGACCGCGTGGTCCGGGAGATCCATAGCCGAGATGACATGCTGCGGTACGCGATGATCCAGTCGTCAGGTGATGTTGCTGGCGCACATTTGGACTATATGGCCAACGGCCTGGTCGTGCTCCAAACCATGAGGCAGCTCGTTAGGTGGAGGTTCGGGGGTTGGGACGGTGTCGGCGCTGTCCTCGATTTCGCAGCGGGTTTCGGTCGGGTAACGCGAATGATCTCCCACGACGTGCCGGACGAGCGTCTCTGGGCCTCTGAGATTGATCCGGCGGCCCTGGAGTTTCTGAGCGACACCATTGGCGTCCGGACCATAGCCTCTGCGGCTCACCCCTCCGGAATGGACTGCCTGAACCAATTCGATCTCATTCTCGTCAGCTCGCTCTTCTCCCACCTCCCGGAATCCCTGTTCATCGCATGGCTCGAGCGGCTGGCGGGTTTGCTGCAGCCGGGTGGCATGCTCGCCTTCAGCGTCCACGATAAGGCACTGTTGCCGACCGGCGCCGTGATGCCGAAGTGCGGGATCATTTTCCAGCCAACCAGCGAGAGCCGAGTCCTTGACGCCGAGATCTACGGTTCGACGTGGGTGACCGAAGATTTTGTGCGGCGGGTTGCGTCTGATGTTGCCCCATCGAGACCGTGCCTACGTGTACCCCGGGGCCACTGCGGCTACCAGGATCTGTACCTTCTTCTCGAGACTCCCGGAGTTAAGGCGCCTTCCCCACCGCAGATCGATCCCGGCCCCGAGGGGATCATCGATCACTACGAGGTGGATCAGGAGAATGACTGCGTGGTATTTGGTGGTTGGTCGGTTGACCGTGTGACGCGCCGTGCACCTTCGTCTATCGTCGTCGAGTTGAGCGGCGAGGAATACCAGACGATTGAGGAGTTCGAGAATCGTCCGGATGTGCGGCACTCCAAAACCCCGGTGCGACCGGAGAAGTGCGGCTTTGGGGTGCGAATCCCACTTCAGCTCCTTTTGCAGCGCCACCATGTGACAGTGACAGTGGAGGCGGTGAGTACGGGCGGCGTCCGGTCGTTGCTTTTCGCTGGTGAGCTTCCGGCCCTGCACCTGAGGGTTGTGCGAACACGCTGCGGTCTTTGACGTTTCACCCTTGGAATCGCCTTGTCCCAGGTATCATCATGCAATGGGGATATCGTCGAAATGAACCAAGAATCAGCGAAAACCACCGCCCTCGCGCATCCGAACATCGCGCTGGTGAAGTACTGGGGCAAGCGCGATATCGAGAGGAATATCCCTGCCGTGGGGTCGCTGTCGATCACCCTCGACGGTCTGACGACGACGACCACAGTTCGCTTCGATCCCGGCCTAGAGGATGATCGCTTCTTCTTCGATGGCCGCGAGGCGCCCGAGATGGCTGGCCGCGTGACTTGCTGTCTCGACCGGGTGCGCCGGCGGGCCGGGGTCAGCACATACGCCGTAGTGGAGAGTGAGAACGATTTTCCGACCGCAGCCGGGCTTGCCTCCTCCGCCTCCGGTTTTGCGGCGCTGGTGGTCGCGGCGGACGCGGCCCTCGGTGCCGGGCTCGATCGCTCGGAGCTCGCCGACCTCGCCCGTCAGGCTTCTGGCTCCGCCGCCCGCTCCCTCTTCGGTGGCTTCGTCGAGCTGAAGTTGACCCCGGACGGTCCGTACCCGACCGAGACCGGGCAGCTCCTCGAGCCGTCTGCGTGGCCGCTTCGCGTGCTGGTCGCGGTGACCGACCCCGGCCCCAAGGCCGTCGGCTCGACCGAGGGCATGTTGATGACCGAAAACACCTCTCCGTTCTACCCGACCTGGGTCGAGTCGTCTCCAGCCGATCTATCGGAAGCGCGAGCGGCGGTGCAGCGGCGCGACTTTGAGGCGCTTGCCGACGTGAGCGAATCGAGCTGCCTCAAGATGCACGCGGCCATGTTGTCGGCGCGCCCCGGTCTCGTCTATTGGAACGGAACTACGGTCCAGGGCATCCGCAGGGTGCGGGAACTGCGCTCGGGTGGCGTGCCGGTCTTCTTCACCGTCGATGCCGGTCCCCAGCTCAAAGCGGTGTGTCTCCCGGAAGCCTTTGAGCGAGTGGAGCGCGAGCTGGCAGCCATTCCAGGAGTCACGAGCATGGTCGCAAGCGGACTTGGCGACGGCGCTCGGGTGGTCGGAGACCGGCGGTGAAGATCGAGGTCTCGGCACCGGGGAAGCTGGTTCTGCTGGGGGAGTACGCGGTTCTGTTCGGGGCGCCGGCAGCGGTGATGGCGGTGAATCGGCGCGCCCGGGTCGAGCTGACGCCGTCCGACGGCGACTGCTGGACGCTGATTGCGCCCGATCTCGCGCCGCGGCCGATAGAGTTCGATGTCGGCCCGGACGGGGTGAACTGGCGCGACGATGAGCTTGGGCGAAGTTCTTTCGGCCTCGTCGAACGACTGCTCGGTGAGCTCGATCATGCGGGGGTGGTGGAGCTGACGCAGCTCCCCCCGCTTTCCGCCACCCTCGACACCAGGGAGTTTTTCATTTCAAGAGACGACAGCCGCTGCAAGTTGGGGCTGGGCTCGAGCGCCGCGCTGACCGTGGCGTTGGCGTCCGCCCTCGTCGCCTGGGCTGACGGTGGTCGCATGCCGGACGCGGATGCCGGGTGGTTGCAATTTCTGGTTGACCTCCATCGGAGGATGCAGGGTGGGCTCGGCTCGGGCATCGACGTCGCGGCGAGCATACTGGGTGGGGTAGTTCGCTTCCGGCTCGACGAGGACTCGTCGGTGGTGGCGGTACAGCCGATGGCCTTGCCCGCCGACCTCCAGCTTCTCTTCATCTGGACGGGTCGTTCGGCGAGCACGAGCGGGTTTCTCGAGCGGCTCGAGGCGCGTCGAGCGGTGCATCCGTCTGGTGTCGATCGAGCGATCTCTCGTCTGGGTGAATTGTCGGAGGCTGGGATCAACGCTCTCGAGGGAGCCGCCGTACCGGTCTTTCTGGATACTGTGGACGGTTTCTGGGATGCGCTCGAGGCTCTCGGCCGCGAGATCGAGATGCCCATCCTGTCGGAGGAGCATCGGCTGCTGCGCCGGCTGGCGGCGGAGAGCGGGGTCCTCTACAAGCCGAGCGGTGCCGGCGGCGGCGACCTGGGTATCGCCTTCGCGGACGACCCGGCCGCGATGCAGGAGACCGCGGCCCGTGCCGAGGCCGAGGGCTTCACGGTACTCGATCTGGGAACGGACCCGAGGGGTTTCACCATTTCATGAAAGGCCTGAGGAAGAAATGAAAATCGAGTACCGGCCCATCGGCCTCATCCACACCCCGTTCAAACAGAGACAGGGCATGCCGATCCAACCCTCGCGGGGCCGGGGCGTGCGCGGAACGGTGGAGGTTGCGCCGGAATTCGCCGATGGCCTCGCCGACCTCGACGGCTTCTCGCACGTGGTGCTGATCTACCATTTTCATCGATCGCAGGGATTCGACCTCCGGGTGACGCCGTTTCTCGACACCGTGAAACGCGGCCTCTTTGCAACCCGTGCTCCGCGGCGGCCGAATGCCATAGGCCTATCGGTAGTTCGCCTACTGGGGATCGAAGGCAACCGGATCGAGGTGCAGGACCTCGATATCCTCGACGGGACGCCGCTCCTCGACATCAAACCCTACGTCCCCGAGTTCGACCACCGCACCGAGGTGTGCGAGGGGTGGCTTGAGCGTGTCAAGAACCGTGATGTCGACTCCGACGACCGTTTCTCCGATCGCTGATTTTCAGCAGATCTCAGGAAAATTCGGCATCGACGGTGTACCCTCATCCAGAGACAACGGCAAG
Organism: Thermoanaerobaculales bacterium; assembly: GCA_029938595.1. GTDB lineage: Bacteria > Acidobacteriota > Thermoanaerobaculia > Thermoanaerobaculales > Sulfomarinibacteraceae > Sulfomarinibacter. The sequence continues at coordinate 16,841 of JAOZUP010000025.1, forward strand.
GAAGAAGGCGTCCGTCGGGGGAGAGCATCATGCGGGTCGAAAAACCGAATCGCGTCAGCCGGAGCTTCACACAGCATCTCGGTGCTCCGCCGGGGGAGGTTTTCCCGTTGCTCTGTCCGGTGCGTGAGGCCGAGTGGGTCAACGACTGGAGGCCGCGACTGGTACTTTCGGATTCAGGATTTGCTGAACCCGACTGCCTGTTCATTACCCCCGGCATCCCGGAGGACGCGCTGTGGCTGATGACCGTCCACGATCCGGAAGCCCTGTGTCTCGAGATCATCAAGATCATCCCCGGCGTTGTGGTCGGCAAGATCTCAGTCGCACTCGCCCCCGAAGGCGATCACGGATGCTCCTCGAACATAACCTACGCCTACACCTCGCTCAGCAAGCACGGAGACCGCGCCCTGGAGGAGTTCACCGACGCCCACTTCCGCGGTTTCATGGAGGCCTGGGAGAAGGAGCTCAACCACTTCCTCAGCACGGGCACCAAGCTCGAGTTCCCGGAGCCGAAGCCGTCGGCGTGAGCGATTGAACGTTCAACGTTAAACGTTCAAACGTTCTAACGTCCTGCTACGAGCAGTAAACCGATCAGCAACAACGCCGCACTGACCAGCCGGCGGAATGTGTTTTCGTCGAGGCTGAGGTGGATGCGATTTCCGAGGAACGCGCCGAGGAGGACCGCCGGCATCACCGCCAGCGCCGACCACAGCCGTGGCGCAGTGATGAGACCGAAGGCGGCGTACGAGGGGACCCGAATGGCTGTCATGAGCAGGAAGATGGCCATGAGGTTTCCGCGGAAGGCGGTTTTGTCGGCGCCGCCGAGTTGGTAATACAGCACCAGCGGCGGTCCGCCGGTTCCGAAGAGACCGGTGAGGACACCGGAGAGCAGCCCCACCGGCGGCGCGACCAGTGGGTGGTGTTCTCGGCTGCGGGGTTTCGGCGAGACGAGGAAGACTGCCGCCACCACGACCAGGAACACCCCGAGCGCTGTGAGCAGAAAGCGCGGATCGCCCCAGCGCAGGAGCCAGGCACCGACGGGAATGCCGATCGCGACACCGGCGAATAGCATCATCACCCCGCGCCACGAGATCTTGTCCCACGAGCTCCGCACGACATAGAGCTCGGCAGGAAGATTGACGAGCAGCAGGAGCACCACCGCGTCGCGAAGCTCGGGCAGGAGGAGGGCCAGGAAGCCGACCGCGATGAGGCCGGCTCCGAAGCCGAGAAGGACGTACACGGCCTCGGCGGCGGCCAGAATCACGCACACCAGGAGAAACTGGGGCACCGAGGCAAAGACGGTTTCGAGCCCAGCCTGCATTTCTCACCGAGTTTCATGGCGAGGGCGGCGAGGTGCCGTGCCCAGTGGGGTTTTGGAGTTGAGGGGCGCGGAGTCGTACTTGACAGTACGTCGAGCACCCCGAAGCGAGAAAAC
>JAOZUP010000299.1:0-2173 GCA_029938595.1 Thermoanaerobaculales bacterium
CGATCTTGAACCTTCTCATCGGTCCCTCCTTGAGATCATACGATTGCCGTTTGTTCTTCCGTTCCCCCACGAACCGCGGTACTCGGTTCGATTCCCCAGATAACGCTGGCCGCGGGAAATTGGATGTACGATTCATCGGAGCTTCACTCCCCCTAACCTAGTCCTCGTTCGCTAACTTGGCCAATGCCAATGAGATATCGCTCGATGCCGAAACGGTATGGAGCTTTGAAGCTACCTCACAGGAGGGTCGAGAGCGTCTCGAGAAGCCTCTCGATCATGTCCGGGGTGTGGGTTGCGAACACGGCGATTCGCAAGCAGCCGTCACCCTTGGGGATGTCGCTGTAGTCCGAGAAATAGGGCACGATGATGCCCCTCTCCTCGAGTTCGCAGGAGATACGAGCCATGTTCTCGGCATCGCCCACTTGAACCGCCACGTTGGCGGTCGGAAGGTCGGCCACATCCAGTCCGAGGTCGCGCAATCCCTGCCGCACGGCGCGGATGTTGTACCGCAGCTGCTCGCGCAACTCGGGGTTCATCCTTACAAACTCCATGGCCGTGGCGGTGGCCGCGGCCGCCGGCGCGGTCGGTGAGGCCGAACCCCGCCAGTAGCGGGAACGATCTCTCGCGGCCTGCACCACTCCCTCGCTCCCCGGAACCAGTCCACCGAAACCACCCATCGCCTTGCTGAGGGTGCCGCACACGAAGAGTCGGATGCCGCTGGTGTCGTCCGGACTTGACTCGGCGCACCGGCGCCACAGGCCGGCGTGCTCAAAGGTGCCGCGACCGTTCTCACCGAGAATCCCGAACGAGTGGGAGTCATCGAGACACAGGGCGGCGCCCGGGTAGTCCGTCAGAACCTCGATGTACCCACTCACCGGTGCGACCCAGCCGAAGTCCGGAAACACGCCGTCGGTCATCACGAGCGGCCTGTCTCCCGGCCCCAGGTGACGGCGGAGGACCTCCGCCAGCGAGCCGACGTCGCGGCTCGCGTACACGTGAACCGGTCGGCCGCTCAACAGTGTGGCGTCACGCACGCTGTAGTGGGCGAGTTCGTCGACGAAAACGGCGTCGAAGGTAGCCTCGAGGGCATCGGCGACAACGCTGTTGCTGCCGTAGCCCGAGCCCACATACAGGGCCGACGAAGTGTCGAAGAACCGGACGGCCGCCTCCGCCACGTCGACCAGTGGCGGGTTCTCCCTCCCGGTGGCTGTGTGCAGGCCGTGCGCCCGCAATGCGTCACACGCGGCCTCGATCACTTCGGGGTGTCCGTGCAAACCCAGGTAGCTGCTGCCGGCGAAGTACAGGAATCGTCTGCCGTCGATGACCGTCTCGGCGCCTGGGGGGCTCTCCATAATGCCGCGCCGAGGAGTTTGGGCGTTCATTCAACGCCCTGCCCGATCCCGCGGTTCGTCACCGGAACTGTGCCACCGTTGCCGGGTGCGGCCTCGAGGCTTCCCACAACCGCCCCGGCGATAACTACGGCACCACCGGCCAGCTGACCGCCGGTGATTGTCTCACCCACTAGGGCTGCCAACGCCACGCCCACTACCGATTCCAGGCTGGTGAGCGGTGCCGCCACCGATGCCTCGATTCGTCGAAGACCGATATTCCACAGAGCGATCGCCAGACCGGTACAACAGGCGCCAAGGAAGAAGATGGCCCCTGCACCGGCCGCGGTCAGCGACGGTAGGCCGAGCAGCGCGACCTCCCCGACGGTCAGCGGCACGAGGTATATCAGGCCGGCCGTCATGGCCGCCATCGTAGCCACTAGAGGATCTATGCCCACGACCGTTCGTCGGCTGTACACGGTGTACAGGGACCACGTGAAGGAGCTCCCAAAGATCAAGAGGTCGCCGACGAGCGTCCCGAGCCCGAAGTGGGCGGCGGTGGTGCCGGCGATGACCACCACTCCCGCGATGGATAGCGCCACCGCCACGACCTTGCGCACCGTCATACGCTCTCCGAGCACGATGAACGACAGCACGGCCATCAGACCGGGCATGGTGGCAAAGATCAGCGCGGCGTTGGCGGCCGAGGTGTAAACGAGCCCGACGTTGTGAAACCCGAATGGAAGCAGGATTCCGATGAACCCAAGACCCAGGAAGCGGCGCTCGAAAACCATCGATGGGCGGAAACCGCGTCGCCAGGCAAACGGGCCGATCACACAAATTGC
>JAOZUP010000299.1:2183-5269 GCA_029938595.1 Thermoanaerobaculales bacterium
CAAATTGCCACCAGGAACCGGAGACACAGGATCGTGAAAGGGCCGGCCTCCTCGAGTGCCACCTTGGTCACCACGAAGGAGGAGCCCCAGATCGCCACCGCCGCGATCAGGGCCAGCAGCCCCGGGTCGAGCAGGGCCCGGGTCGATCGCACACTGCCGGAATCCACCTGCGGAACCTCCAAGGTCGTCACCTCATGAGTTCGAACCTATCTCCCTGCGGACGTTTCGGCCAATGCCGATTCGGAAAGGATCGATGCCGAATGCGTTTGAGGCACGGGTAGGCAACGATCGCAGCCCGATGTCTAACCCGGGAGGTACTCCAGCTTGGACGTGCTCGGCGGTTCCCTGCCGTCGCGATCGACGTCGCCCTCAACGTCTCGCAGCACGCGGTGAACCACCACGGCAGACATCAGCGCGCTAAGACCACTCGCCACCAAAATGACGATCCCTACTCGGACGATGCGGATTCTGAATAGTCCTCGTTCCGCTCGTCGATGATGGCCTGCCACAGCTTGGGCACGGCCGGGTGGTGGGCCTTGATCGCCCGGTACATCCAGATTCCCAGCGGCTCCTCCCAGGCGACATCTCCGGCCGCGACCAGGGCCCCCGACCCGAGCTGGGCCTGCACCAGTCGCGACGGGAGCCAAGCCAGACCCCTGCCGGCCACCACCTCGGTCCGCAGGCTGTCGGCGTTGGCGTTCTCGTAGACCGTGTCGAACGACACCACCGAACCGTTGCGCTCGACAATCTGATCGACGATTCGGGAGATGATGGTGTCCTGGCCGGGCGTGATGAACGGTATGGGTACATCACCGGCATCGTCGAGCGAAAACCTCGCCCTGCCGTAGTCATCCGGCGCGCTCACCGGGACGAGCTGCTCTACTCCCACCTCGATGCTCTCGAAGCGGTCCGGTTCCAGCGACGGCGGCATGGCGGCGTGCCGGTAGAACAGCATCAGGTGACCAGCGCCTAACTCAAGCGAGTGGGAGGCGTCGAGCAGTTTCTGGGCGATGATCTTGATCCGTAGGCTCGGCAACAGGGGCGAGAACCGTCGCCACCAACCGGGGAAGAAGGTGGCGGACAGGGAGCCGGGCATGATCCACACCAGCACCGACTCGTGCTCGGCAAACCGCTCCCGCAGGTCGGTGCGCGACCGCAACAGCCCGCTCACGTACTCCCTGACCACCTCGAGGAAGTCCTCGCCGGCCGGCGTCAGGGCCACCGGGTAGGTGCTGCGGTCGATCAGCGGAGTCCCGACCCAGGCCTCGAGCGCCTTGATCCTGCGGCTGAACGCTGGCTGGGTGACGTACCGGGCCTCCGCCGCCTGGGTGAAGTTACGCAGCTCGGCCAGTATCAGGAAGTCCTCAAGCCACTTCAGGTCCACGGTCACACTCCTCAGCGTGCAGAAGACAGTCTATCCCGCATACACGGGAGAGGCATAGGAATTTCCGTTCGTTCGTACGTAGGTCGAGCATTAGCCCAGGTGCCAGAGCGCAAGATATTGGTGTAGATCGCCGGCAAGAATCGCTCGCCTTGAGGTCTATTCTGACTCCACGCTCGGTTTCGCCAGCGGCTGACCGAGACGCACCGGGGCGCCGGACTGAAGAGCCGGTTACAGCTGTGCCGTGCCCTTCTCGATCAACATCACGATGGTCGAGCCGAGGTGGAAGACCATGAGCTCATCGCAGCGTGCGATCTTTATCGGGGGGTCATAGCGGCGGGTGGCGGCTTCGACCCCGCGGCGGTTGGTGACGCCTCCTCGGGGACCGTTCCACGAAGGGTCGAACTCCGAGGAGATGCGGCCGACATTGAACGCCGCCACCGCCACCACAGCCAGTCGCCCGGCCGTTCCGTCGACGGCGCAGATCAAGCGCTCGTTGCGAGCGAACAGATCCGGCACCAGCGCCGCCGCAGGCGGGTTGACCGGGAAGACCCTGCCCGGAACGTGGCGGGCCCAGTCCAGCCTCCCGCTGCAGGGGGCATGGATGCGATGGTAGTCCCTCGGACTGAGGTAGATCGTGACATAAAGACCGCCCTGGTAGCGAGCCGCCTCCCCCGGGTCATCGAGCAGGTCGACCACGCTGTAGCGGATCCCTTTGACCTGGAGCAGCCGGCCGTCCTCGATCTGTCCGAGCTCAGCCAACTGCCCGTCGACGGGTGACACGACCACGTCCGGGTCGTCCGGCATCGGACGCAGCCCGGGTTTGAGCCGACGAACGAAGAAGGCGTCGAGGGTTGGATAGTCCGCCAGCGGAAGCTCGGCCTCGCTGACATCGAGACCGGCCATCCTGGCAAAGGCGGAAAGAACGGACCTTCGCAACGGCCCGGGCAACCGGATGTCGGCCAGTCTTCCGGCGGCGCGACTCAGCGGTCCCTGGGGCAGCCGGGACACCAGTGCCACCAACGCGCGCCAGTGATAGGGGGCGGCAGTTCGCTCCATGGGGACACCGTACTCGGATCCCAGGAAATGGTCCACCGCGGGCTGGAGCGGAAGAAAGGGGGGAGCCGGGGGGCAGCGCCGCCCTCACGACGGAACCTGGTGAGATACGCGGGCTAACCCGCATTTCTCACCACCTCGCTACTACGGCCGGTGATATGCCGCAATCTGCGACGTTTTCTCGCTTCGGGGTGCTCGACGTACTGTCAAGTACGACTCCGCGCCCCTCAGGTCGAAAACGCCGCATCTCACGACATCTCGCCGGCCTCGCGACGCGACGTGGTGAGATATGCGGGCTAATTCTCTGACTGAATCGTCACCTGCATTCCGATGACTGAGGGAATACTTGGTTAACTGGGCGTCTCGGTGTCGAGGAGGGTAGCCGGAATTCCAAATTCCGAATTCCTCATTCATGCCTACAAATCTTGCCGCTTGAACACCCACACAGCGATGACAAGTGGGACGACGATCCACGCGGCGAGGATGGCGAGGCCGATGGCGGTCGCTATGGTTGCCGAGCCGGTGAACTTGATGAGGGTCGCGCCGGCCGGGCCGAAGAGGGGTGGCCCGCCGACCTGCAAGAGGCACAGTACCCGCACGACGTCCACCGGGTTGCCGCCGAGGCCGACGAGGAGCACGGTTTTGACCG
>JAOZUP010000300.1 GCA_029938595.1 Thermoanaerobaculales bacterium
TTCCGAGTTCTGACCGAAACCTAAGATGAGGTCATGAATATCGACACACGGTTGTTCCGCAGCATCCTGGCGCGGCGCTTCTTTGCGCTCTTCGTGGTCAGTGCTCTCGTGCCGATCGTGATCCTCGCGTCCGTGGCCTATTGGAGGGTGAGCGAGGAGCTGTTCAAACAGAGCGAGTACCGCCTGCACCACGCCGCGCGATCGGTGGGCCTTTCGATTTCAGAGCGGCTCAACTTCCTCGAGGCGGAGCTGGGTTCGTTCTCCGCAATCGAAGAGCCGGGCGGGGCTCATCGGCCGGTGCACGACGTCACCGTGGAACGAATCCAAACGCTCTTCGAGGCGGTGGCCGTGGTCACTGCCGATGGCGAGGTGTCGCCCTTCTTCGGTGAACCGCCGGCCCCACCGAAGCTGAAAATTGGAGAACTTCGACATCTGGAGCTGGGAAAGACGCTCATCCTCACCGGCGGCCGAAGTGAGAGTGGGAAGTCGTCGCTGGTGATGGCGCGCTTCCGCGATCCCTCGGATCCTCGTGCTGGGCTCGTTGTGGGAGTGGTTGCCGAGAACTATCTGTGGGGAATCTCTGACGGTAACGTAGTCCCCTTTGGAATGGAGCTGTGCGCCTACGATGACAATCGACGCATGCTGTACGACTCATTCCCGGGATGCGAGGAGATGGCGCCCCTGGTGACGGCCGAGACCATCGGTGGACACAGCGGCGACCTCGAGGTCACGTACGGCCGGGAAGAATTTTTCGCCCGCTATCGCAATCTCTTTCTGAAGCCGCAGTTCTTTGTCGACGATTGGACGCTTGTGCTTGTCCAGTCCGAGACCGAAATCCTCGGTCCCATGGGAACGATCCTCAGTCCGATGGAGAGCTTTCAGTGGGCATTTCCCCTGGTGGTGCTCGCGTCGTTCTGGGTCGTGCTCCTGCTCAGCAGCTACGCTATTCGGAAAAGCCTGGTGCCTCTCGACCGACTTACGGAGGCCACTCGGCGTATTGCCGACCGCGATTTTTCGACCCGTGTTGATGTCACCAGCGGTGATGAGTTCGAAGACCTCGCGGATGCCTTCAACAATATGTCGGATCGTCTCCAGCGACAGTTCAGCTCGTTGGCGACCAACGCGGCGATTCATCGCGCCATCCTCTCCACGATCGACACCTCGTCGATCGTCGAGACAGCTGCGGTTGGCGCCCTCGATACGCTGAACTGTGATCTCGTGTGGGTCGGCGTGTGCGGTTCAGGAGACTCGAACGAGGTCGATGTGTCCTGTGCGGACAAGCTACATCCGGGGTCCGTGCGCAATTTCTCGACCTCACTCTCTGCCTGGGATATCGAGGTCCTGTCTGGCGACGAGAAACCGGTGGTTCTGACCGGGGACGCGGGGAGATCCGGTCTATTGGAGAGCCTGACCGCGGAGGCCGACTCGACCGTGGTCGCCTTCCCCATCCCGCTTGCCGAACAGCTGGCGGCGGTGCTCTGCATTGGCCGCGGCGCTGGGAGCGGTTTCTCAGAAGAGGAGCTCGCGGAGGCCCGCCAGCTCGCGGATCAGGTAGCGGTGGCGCTCTCCAACGCAAATCTGATCGAGGAGATGAAGGCACTCACGTGGGGCACGCTCGAAGCGCTCGCGCGGGCCATCGATGCGAAATCGTCGTGGACGGGCGGTCACTCGGAACGGGTGACGGCGATGTCGCTGAAGATCGCCAAGGTCATGGGCCGGAATGAGAGCGAGCTCGACGTCCTCCACCGTGGCGCGCTGCTCCACGACATCGGCAAGCTGGGCGTCTCGATGGGGGTTCTCGACAAACCGGAAGAGCTGAGCCGCGATGAGTACCGGCAGGTGATGAGTCATACCTCGATCGGCCGCCGGATCCTCGAGCCGATCTCCGCCTTCGCAGACATCCTGCCGATCGTTACCGAGCACCACGAGAAGTGGGATGGCACCGGCTATCCAAACCGGTTGGCGGGTGAGGAGATCGACATTAACGCACGCATTCTTTCGGTTGCGGACACGTGGGACGCCATGACCTCGGACCGGCCGTACCGAAAGGCCGGCGACGCCGAGTTCGCTGTGACGGAGATCTGCAATGAGGCCGGGAAGCAGTTCGACCCGGGGGTGGTGGAGGCCTTTCTCATTGCCATGGGTGAGGATCCGGGCCGTCTCACGGCTCGGTCGGAGAAAGAGGATCTTCCGCAAGCTGCAGGGGGGCCGACATGAGCACTCCAGATCAAGGCCACGTGATCGAAGTTGTCGCGGCGCACGAAGACTTGGACCCGAAGGGTATGAGCACCGGACGGATCCTGCTGATCCTGCTGGGCCTTGCCGTCATCGCCGTAGTGGCCGGGCGGCTGCTTTACCAACAGGGCTTCGACTCCAAGACCGTGCCCACCGAACTCATCGGTTTGTGGACCACCGCTGACCCCAGCTACTCCGATCGCTACCTCGAGTTGCAGCCGGACTCCATCACCTTCGGCACCGGCGGCACGTCATCCATCAAGTACTCGATCATCGGCGTGGTCCGGCAGGAGGCCGGCGAACGGGAGGCCTACGAAATCCACTTCCGTGGTGTGGACGGCGCGAAGTTCAGCAGAGAGATCGTCCTCGCCGGTTCCGGCAACAAGCTCTACTTCAGGAGTCAGGCAGAGGTTGTCTGGACGAGGTTCCAGCAGTGAGAAGTGCGGGTTAAAACACCCACGCATAGCCGATCTTTGCGAAGATCGTCCGGTCGGCTTGCGTGAGGCCGTAGTCCTGGGTCGCAATCGAGCTGTCCGAGTATCCGACGAACAGCACCGTGCGCGGGTTGAGCTTGTATGAGAACAGGAGCTGGCTGAAGAGGTTCTGGTACTCCGGACCGCGGCCATCGCTGAAGAGTGCGGGATTGAACTCGTTGTCCACGTGTTGCAGGATCATGCGTACGAAACTGCGGGGGTTGAATTGCCAGGAGGCGGCGAGTTGGCCGATGGTCGAGGTGTAGAGCCAGCCCTCGTCGACATCCATCCGCTCCCTGGTGAAGATGGGCTCGATGCGGAAGTGACGGCCGAAGCGGTACCAGAAACCGGCGTTGATGTTGAGGAAGTCGCCGGGGCGGGTGTTGGCGTAGTCAACCTGACCGCCGCCGTGGACGTTGAGCCAGGCGTGGCTGTGGCCGTCGGGCTTTGCGCAGAAGTGGAGGCTGAGGCGATTGAAGTCGAACAGCTCTCCGTTGAATCCTTCCCGCGCCCTGCTCGGCCGTACGATTGAGTGAGACTGCATCGGTCCCTCGACGGTGAACTGGACGACGTCCTCGTGGAAGAGGAGGAAACCGCTCTGGTCTTTGGTGTCGGCGACCTTGGCCTTGAGGTTCAGACGCGAGTACCAGCTGCCGTTGCGGGCGTTCCAGGTATAGCCGAGGCCTGCCTCCCGGTGTTCATAACCCACCTGGGGCAGGAAGCCGAGGTCGGCCCGGAAGTCGGTGCCTATGTCCGACCACGCCGCCCACCACTCCCAGGTGCGGGTGTCGTGGATGTAGAGCACCTCGGCGGCCCAGTCGTCGAAGTCACCCTCCGGTTGGTCAAAACCCTCGGCAACATCGCTCGGGTAGCGGGTGCTCGAGGAGACAAGTTGCACGAAAACACGGTCCTTCGGGGTGATCCGGAAATCGCCGTCGACTCCGCCGACACGATTGAGGTAGTCATTTCCTTCGCGGTTGGTGATGAGCCCGCCGATGGTGAAGCGGTTGTCGATGTCGAATTTGTAGCGCAGCACAGTGGCCCTGTTCGACTGGTCGAGGACTGTGAAGCTCGAGCTCTCGCTGCCGGGGATGATGAGGTTGGTGACGTCGTCCTCGACCACATAGGCGCCCATGGTGTGGGCGCCCTCCTTACCGGTGAGCTTGAGGCCCCACGCCGGGTCGCGCATCATCCGGGTGTAGACGACGTTCATGGAGGTGTCGAAGAAGTCGGCCCCCTCCATGAAGAACGGCCGTAATTCTGGGAAGAAAATGGCGAATGGGCGGTTGACCCGAAGCTGCAGCGCGTCGGCTTCGACCTGTGAGAAATCGGGATTGATGGTGCCGCTGAGGGTGAGGTTCGGGGTGACACCCCAGCGCGCCGTCAGACCGATCTCGACCTCCGGATCGCCGTTGACGACTGGCCCGTTCGGGAAATCCTCGCGAAGATCGGTTCGTGACGCGGTGAGCGTCGGTACGAGCTCGATGTTGCGGCCTGGCGAGACGTCGGCGAAACCCTCGATCTTGTGAGCCTGACAGAGGTAGCAGTTGTTGCTGCGGTCGCGGGCAAACGCTCCAATCTGGTGCGAGACGTTGCGAGGGTATCCGCGGATGGCGTCGAAGCCCCAGATCTGGGGCCCGCTGCTGCGCTGGAAGCGAAGCGTGGAGAAGGGGATCTCGATCTCGGCCGACCAACCCCAGTCGGTGATCGTGCCCGCCGATTTCCAAATCCCGTCCCACGGCGTACCGCCACTCGAATTCACCTCGATCACGTCCATCTGCACCCCTAATGGGTTGACGGCGAAAAGATAGTCGCGGCGCTCGTCGTTGAAGGTGTCGAGGACCACTCCGACCCAGTCGTCGGTCCACGCCTGGTCGCGGTCCGCGAGATGGGCGCGAATCGCGGAGGGATCGGGGTCGTAGGCGCGAAAACCCACGTAGAGCCGAGACTCGTCGTGCATCACGAAGACCTCGGTGCGCACCGGTGCGGGCGTGTTCTCGCCGGGCTGCACCTCGTAGTCGAGGGTCATGACCCACGCCCGCTTCCAGACGGGTTCGTCGAGAACCCCGTCGACATCGATTCTGGTTTCGACGCGGGGGATCTGGAACGGTGTCGTCGGTTCGTCGTCCGCTGAGGGCGCCTCCTGGGCAGTAGCCAGCGTCTGGCACAGCCCGATCACTACGAGGCAGATTGTTGCGGACCTCTGGAGCATTCGGTTCCCCCTGACCGATGACCGTCGGGGTGTTTACGGTCATGTCGCGGTCAGGGTTTTGTTTTCGAGACCGGCAATCATTTTGAGTTTTTCTCTGTGCCTCTCCGTGGCTCTCTGTGTCTCTGTGGTTCTTATGATTGCGCAAGCCCGCTTTTCCACCCCGTCTCGTCGCGAGGTCCGGGAGATGGCGAGATGTGCGGGCTAGACATCGTTTCACGCTTATTGGATCGGTTAGGAACGCCGATCCAGAATCGCGTACACCGCCGGTACGACCAGCAGGGTAAGGAGAGTCGAGGTGATCATGCCGCCGATCACGGTCAACGCCATCGGCGTGCGCAGCT
>JAOZUP010000301.1 GCA_029938595.1 Thermoanaerobaculales bacterium
CCAGCGCGCCGCCTCGAAACCTTGGACGGCGTAGAGGACCTATCAAGTCCGCGCTCCACGGGCCGCCGCGAGATCCAGGTGAGCCTCGACCGCGCCCGCGCCGCCGAGCTCGGTCGCACCGCAGCAGACGTCTCCCAGGTGCTCGGTTTCACCCTCGGCGGCGTGCGCCTCGATCGCTTCAACGCCGGCGACCGCGAGATCATCACCTGGCTTGCCCTGCGTCTGGAGGACCGATCGCGCCTCGAGGACCTGCGCCAAATCCCTATCGCCGATTCGGGCGGCCGGCCGGTGCTGCTCGGCGACATTGCCACCTTCGAGCTCATCGAGAGGCCGCGTGAAATCGAGCGCGAAAACCGCAAGGTCACGGTGGCGGTGCGCGGCACCTACGATGGCGAGGACTGGGACGACACCATGACGTCCATCGAAGGAATGATGAACGCCTTCAACCTGCCCGCGGGCTACTCGTGGAGCTGGAACGACCGCATCGTCGAGCAGGCCACCGAGGACGCTGAAATGGGTGTCAACTTCCTGCTCGCCCTGGTGCTCGTCTACCTGGTCATGGCGTCCCTCTTCGAGTCTCTGACCCAGCCCTTCGCCATCCTCTTCGCCATCTTTTTCGCCTTGCCCGGCGTTGCCTGGATGCTGGCCGTCACCGGCACCCCCTTCAACCTCATGGCGCAGATTGGCTTGCTTATCCTGATGGGCATCGTGGTCAACAACGGCATCGTCCTGGTCGACCACATGAATCACTTCCGCCGCCAGGGACTCACCGCCGAAGAGGCCATCCTACGAGCCGGCCGCGACCGCCTGCGACCGATCCTGATGACCGCCGCCACCACCATCATCGGCCTTCTCCCCCTGGCCATCGGCGGTGTCAACGTCTCCGGCCTGCTCTACTACCCGATGGCGCGCACCGTCATGGGAGGCCTCATCTCCTCGGCCGTCCTCACCCTGCTCGTGCTGCCCTACATCACCCTTGGAACCGAGGGCGTCGCCAACTGGCTTGGGAGGGTGTGGACCGGCTCTCAGAGCCCGAAACTGAAAACTGCGGAGGTTGCTGCCCGCTGAGATCTGCAGGTCTATACAGGAGAGCAACCCCAGGCACACAGGTAGCACCCGTGCGTCGCTCCTCCATCTGCAACTTATCCGATTTCCATCCGTAAATTGAGAAAGATGAGACGGCGCGTTCACTTGTTGCGATCATTGTTCGGAATCGGCGTGCTCGCAGCCCAGGCGCTGCTCCCTCATTTCGTCGCGGCCGCTGACCCGCACGAGGTGCCGAGGATAGACGGCGAGATTCGGATCGACGGGGTGCTCGACGAGCCGGCCTGGCAGGACGCACTGGTCCTCGAGATCGCAGTCGAAGTTCGCCCGGGAGAAAACATCGAGGCACCGGTGCGTACCCAGGTCTCCATCTTTTTCAGCGACAGCCACCTCTACGCAGCGTTTCGTGCCTTCGACCCCAACCCGTCAGCGATCCGGGCCCGCTACTCGGACCGCGACAAGCTGTGGGACGACGACTGGGTCGCGCTGGTCCTCGACACCTTTAACGACGAGCGGCGGTCCTTCAACTTCTTCGTCAACCCGCTCGGCATCCAGGCCGACGCCATCGAGACAGCCACCGGTGGCGGCGGGCCTGCGTGGGACGCCATCTGGGACTCCGCCGGCCGCATCGACGGCGAAGGCTACGTTGTCGAAATGGCGATCCCATTCAGCTCGCTCCGATTCCAGCCGACGGATGGCGAGCAGACCTGGGGCTTCGACGCGGTTCGCAGCTACCCACGTCTGGTCACCCACAAGATGGGGCTCTTCCCCCGCGACCGCAGCAACAACTGCTACCTCTGCCAAGCCGACAAGATCCGCGGCTTCTCCGGCGCGAGCCCCGGCCGCGCCCTCGAGTTCGACCCGACCATCTCCGCCATCTACAGCGAGGAGCGCGATCCCTTTCCAGACGGTGACTTTCAGGGGGTCGATTCGACCATCGAACCCGGGCTGACCGCCCGCTGGGGCGTAACACCCAACCTCAACCTCAGCGCGACCATCAACCCTGACTTTTCCCAGATCGAGACCGATGCCGCCCAGCTCGACGTCAACACTCAGTTCAGCCTCTTCTATCCGGAGCAGCGCCCGTTCTTTCTCGAGGGCGTCGACTACTTCCAAACCCCCTTGACCGCCATCTACACCCGAACGCTGGCCGACCCGGCATGGGGGGTCAAGGTGGCGGGCAAGATCGGACGCAGCGCCATCGGCTTCTTCTCCGTAAGGGACGACGTCACCAATCTCCTCTTTCCGGCAACCGAGTGGTCGTCGTCCACCCAGCGGGAGGAGCCGAGCACCGGAACCGTCTTCCGCTACCGCTATGACCTCGGCGCGTCCTCGACGATTGGAGCACTGATCACCGATCGCGAGGGGGACGACTATTACAACCGCGTCTACGGCGCCGACCTCGACCTCCGTTTCACTCCAAAGGACACCCTTCGGCTACAGTGGCTGGAGTCGAAGACCCTGTACCCGTCAGATATCACCGAGACCCATGGCCAACCGGAGGGTGAGTTTGAAGGCCGGGCCATCGACTTTTTCTATGCCCACCAGACCCGGAGTTACGAGATCTACGCCATGTACCGCGAGATCAGCCCGGGGTTTCGGGCCGATCTGGGGTTCATCCCGCAGACCGGATTCAGACATTACGACACCGGCTACCTCCATACCTGGCAACAGGACGATCCCACCCACTGGTACAACCGCCTGCAGGTGTGGTTGGGTTACGAACACGACGACGACTGGGACGGCAACCTGCTCCGCAGCGCCCCCGGAACCTTCGTCATGTACAACGGCCCTCTCCAATCCTTTCTTTACGGAGTTTTCTACTACGGCAAGCAGACCTTTCTCGGCGACGAGTACGACGACCGGACCTATGACGTGCGGTTCTTCTTCCAGCCGACCCGAAACCTCCAGCTGGGTCTCAGAGCCGACGGCGGTGATGGCATCGATTACGCCAACAACCGCCCGGGGAAGCGGCTCCGGCTGAGACCGTCGCTGGAACTCTTTGCAGGTCGCCACCTCCGCTTCGATTTCAGCCACGTCTATGAACAGTTCGACATTGACGAGGGGCGCCTCTACACCGCCAACCTCAGCGAGCTCAGAACGATCTACCAGTTTAACCGGCGGGCCTTTATCCGCCTGATCCTCCAGTACGCCGACTACACCTTCGAGGAGGATCTCTACACCGACGGCAGAGACCCGGTATTCAAGCACCTCCTCACCCAGTTTCTCTTCACCTACAAGGTCAACCCCAGGACCGCCCTCTATCTCGGCTACACCGACAACCACCAGGCCGACAGCTCGATCGACCTCACCCAGCTCAACCGCGCCGCCTTCTTCAAGATCGGCTACGCATGGGTCCCCTGACCAGGATCGGCACCCGATCGGGAAGATGTGGGCGCAATGAGTGGTTGATACCTTCGCATGCGAAGGACGGCTCTATTCATCCGTCCTGCGACCGGCATCAAAATGAAAACACGTGGAGGCAACATTGAAGACCGCTGAAGACATCATCCTCGACAAAAACAGCGACATCGTTCATGTCACAAGGACCCAAACCGTTTCAGAGGCCATCGATCTGATGAACAAGAACAAGATCGGCGCCATCCTGGTCAAGGAAGGCGACGACATGATCGGCATCTGGACGGAGCGGGACTTCCTGAGAGGCAGTAGCGATTCCAACTTCGATCCCACGACGGCAGAGGTGGGCGAACACATGACCTCGCCACTGCACTTCGCCCCGCACGATGCGACCCTGACCCAGCTCGAGGAGATGTTCCTCGGTCTCTACCTGCGGCACCTCCCGATCAAAAAGCACGACCGCTTCCTCGGCATGGTCTCCATCGGCGACGTCCTTCGCGCCAACCTGCTGGAAAAGGACCGCAAGATCAAGGAGCTCAACTCCATGGCCAGCTGGCAGTACTACGAGAACTGGGGTTGGGACCGCAAGAAGAACACTCCGCGCCGGTAACCGATCTTCAGGTTCCTGGGACCGCCGAGCTCCAGCTCGGCGGTCCCAGAGCCGTACCACTGATGCCGTTCTGACAACCGGTTTCCAAGGCCGCGCTACACCTTATCCTCGAGCTCCGCCCATCGGCGATAGAGCTCGGCGACCCTCTCTCGCGCTTTCTCCTCTGCGAGGAAGGCGAGATGGGCGGCGTCGGCGTCGGACGCCACCTGCGGGTCGGCGAGATGCTCCACCGCCGTCTCGAGCTCGGCCTCGGCTTCGAGGATGGTCTCCTCCATGGCCTCGTACTCGCGTTTCTCGAGGTACTTGAGCCCGGTGTGCTGGGGCTTTTTGCCATCCCGGTCGGGTCTCTTCCTGCGCGGGGCCGTCGCCTCAGGTACTCGGTGAGCGAGCCACTGATCGACATCGGCGAAGGGAGTCGCGCCACCGACGCCGTCGAGGCCGAGCAGGACCGTACTCACCCGGTCGAGCAGGTAGCGGTCGTGCGAGACCAGTACCAGCGCACCCGGGAAGTCGAGCAGACTCTCCTCGAGCACCTCGAGCGTCGGAATGTCGAGGTCGTTGGTCGGCTCATCGAGCAGCAGAAGGTCTGCCGGCCGCAGCATGAGGCGGGCGATGTGGACGCGCGCCTGTTCACCACCCGAAAGCTCACTGACTGGTTGGTCGAGTTGATCGTCGCGAAATTGGAAACGGCGGGCCCAGGTCACCACGTGCACCTCGCGGCCCCGGTAGAGCACCGAGTCTCCTTCCGGCGCCAACGCCCTGCGTAGCGACGAGCTCTGGTCGAGCTGCGCCCGAGCCTGGTCGAAGTGCACGACCTTGAGGTGCTCGGCACGGCGGATGACACCGCTGTCGGGCTCGAGCTCACCGGCAAGCAGCTTGAGCAGAGTGCTCTTGCCGCTGCCGTTGGCGCCGACCACGCCGAGGCGCTGCCCGGGTTGCAGAATGAGGTCGAGACCCTGCAGCAGTTGATTGCCGCCGAGCGCCTTGTCGACCCCGGACGCCACCAGCAGCCGCTTGGTGCGGCGGCCCGAACCGGTCATCTCGATACCCACCTGGGAGGTCGCCAGCTCGGTCCGGAGCTGGGCGAGATCAGTCACCAGGCGCTCGGCCTCGTCGATCCGCGCCTGGGCCTTGGTGGTCCGCGCCTTGGGTCCGCGGCTGAGCCACTCGAGCTCCCGCCGCACGCGGTTGGCAAGGCTGTCGCGATACTGGGCGCGCGCCTGCAGGTACTGGGCGCGTCGTT